>JANWXO010000250.1 GCA_025057295.1 Candidatus Binatia bacterium
GGGGGAGCGCGCTGCGGAGGCAGAGAGCGCGGCCGAGGCACAGGCGCAGGCGATGTATCAGCGTGCGCAAGAGTTGTTCGAGAGCAGCAAAAAAGCGAAAGGTGATGCCAGGACCAAGCAACGATGGGAAGCACTGGCTCTGCTGGACGAACTCCGCAAACAAGGAGGAGAGTGGAAAAACAGGGCAGATGCCTTGGCGCGAGCAGAGGTGAGTGAACAAGAAGCGGCAGCGTGGGAGGAGGAGAAGAATCCCTTCCCCCAGTGGGGACAGGCGCGAGCGTACCTGCAGAAGAGCGAATTCGCCAAAGCTGTCCCCCTCCTGCAAGAAGTCCTGGCTTCCAACGATCCCAAAGCGGTGCGGTGGCACCGCGAGGCCCGGTACTTCCTGGGGGTCGGTCTGTTTCAGCGCAAAGACTACCGCGAGGCAGCGCGCCAGCTTGCCCAGTTCCTCAGTGCGGATGGTGCCCTCCCGCAGTACGCCGCCGAGGCCGCCTATCTCCGCTTCAAGGCGGCCGAAGCCCTCTACGTCAAGGACGCCAGTGAGGAGCATGAGAAGCTGTATGTAGAGGCGATCACGGACTTCCTGCGTCGCGCCCCTCACCACAAAGCGGTGTTTGAGGCCTATTTCCGCCTGGGAGAGTACCGTCAGGCGCGTCAGCAATACCTGCAGGCGGTGGAAGCCTATGAGAAGGTGAGCGGCGATCCGGCCTTTCGTCTGCGGGCGGATTACGCCACCTTACAATGTTACTTCTCTCTGCTCGAGACCCTGGCCGCCCAGCGCGATGGCGTGGGAATCAGCGAGCAGGAATTGCGCTCCCGCATTGCGACCAGCTTGCAGACCTATTGGCAGAATAGTGGCGCCCTGGCGAAGAGCAGCCCGGAGTTGTTCACGCGCGACCCCTATCGGGAATATGCCGGAAGAGTGACGGTCATGAACGCGGTGTTCCTCAGCCAAGAGGTAGACCAGCACGCGCAAGAGGTTATCTCCCTGCTAGAAAATTTTGAGCAAAAATATCCGGAGCAAAAGGATGCGTTTGCCAAGGTTGCACGGATGCGGTTGGTGGCGTACCAAAAAGCCGGACGCTTCGCGGAGCTAGAGAAGGAGGTCGACTACATCTTCTCCCGTTTCTCGCCGTCAGAGCAACAGGAACTCCTTGCCGGCCTCTCCCAGGTGTTGCCCAAAGATATCCGCAGGCTGGAGAGGCTCAATGACCGGGAGGCAGTGCTTGCGGCGAAGCGGACCCTTGCGCGCTTGTACGCGGATCGGTTGCAGCGCCGCGAGGCGTTTGCCGAAGACGAATCGCCAGCGCGATTTAAATACGAGCTCGCCCAGTTGTACCTCGATGTGAAAGACTATGACAAGGCGATTCCTCTGTACCATGAGCTGCGGCAGAGCGCCTATGCGCTGGTCTCACTCGCTGGTCTTGCCCGCATCGCTGAGGTAAAAGGAGATCGGCAGCAAGCCCTGGCGTACTGGGAGGAGATGTTGAAGGGCACCCAGGTCGGGGATCCCCTGTGGTTTCACGGCACCTTCGCAGTTGCCCAGTTACACGCCGCTCAGGGCGACACTGCTTCAGCCTGTAAAACCCTTTCCTCTACCCGTTCCCTGCTCGGCCGTCTCGGGGACCAAGGGCTAAAAAAGCAGATTCAGGATTTTGCCGGACACCACTGTGGCCGATAGCCTCTCCTGCTGTCGCCTCTTGCAGCTGTCACGCTTTCCCCTGCCTCTTTTCCTCTGCCCACAACTCGGCTAGAAATACCCCATGCCCATGCCAACAGAAGCGACAGGATTGTGGTTTTTCCTCCTGAAGGGCGGGCCGGTGATGGTCCTGATTGTCGCCTTGTCGGTGATCGCGCTGACCCTGATCTTAGCGAAGTTTTGGGAGTTCTGGCGGTTTCGCGTGCAACTGACCAAGCTGACACAACGCCTTCATGCCCAGGTGCAAGACGGCAACCTCTCTATTGCCCTGCGGATCTGCCGCGAATACCCTACTGCTCTCGGTCGGCTGTTCGAGACAGCGATCCTGCACCGTGCACAAGAACGTGCTGAACTGACTCGTCGTTTGGAGCGACTCGGTGGAGATGTCGTCGCCGAGCTGGAATCCTATATGAGCACCCTGGCCACGATCATCGGGGTCGCGCCGATGCTCGGTTTCCTGGGCACGATCATTGGTCTGATCAAGGCGTTTATGAGCTGGGAGACGATGGGGGAAGGGATCACGATCAACGTGCTCGCCGGTGGGATTTACGAGGCGATGATCACGACGGCTGCCGGGCTGAGCGTCGCCATTCCCTATTACCTGATTTACAATCACCTGGTTACACGCGTCAAAGTCCTCGCGCGTCTCGCCGAAGAGCGGACCGAAGAGTTTGTCGACTTACTGACCGAAGAGCCTCCGAAGGAGTCAGTACGCCATGCGCTTTAAGCGTGCAACACAGATCCTGTTCAGTATGGAGTCCGTCGCGCTTACGGACATCATCATGAACATGTTTATCTTCTTCTTTATCACTTTCAGTTTTCTCGCCACCTTTCACCGGTCGCGCGAAGGACAGATGGATGTCAACCTGCCCAAGGCGGCTTCCGCCACCCAACCCCTGGCGGAGAAGCGGAATCTGGTCGTCAATCTCACCAAAGAAGGGGGGGTGTTTCTCGATCGCCAGCCGCTCACGCTCGAGCAACTGCGAACGCGTTTCCAGCAGGAAAAAGGGCAGGGAGGAGAGGTCACGGTGATCGTCCGTGCCGACCAGGAGGTGCCCCACGGGCGGGTCGTCTCGGTGATGGATCTCGCCCGTACAGAAGGTCTGAACCGTCTCGCGATCGCCACGCAAGTGCGGTAAAGAGCGGGGGCGGGACCTGCCTCCTCCCCCTGTTCTGACCGGGTGCCCTGATGTGGTCTCGCTGGCAGCAGGCCAACCTGGCGACGATTCTGCAACGACTTGCTCCCCTCCGTCGCCTGCCACCGGGCATCCTGTTCGAGCAGCGCTCGCCCTATAACCACATCGTCGTGCGGCGGACTCGCGAGCAGCTGGTGCTGTGTTACCGTCATGCGCACTGCCGCCTCGAAGAAGTGGAATCCCGCCTCGACCCTGCTGCGCCACTCACCCTGCTCTCCGAGTATACGCGCGCGATGCTCCTGGTGCTCGCCTGGCACCCCACGCCACACCGATTGCTCTTCCTCGGCCTCGGTGGAGGGCGACTGCAGATGGTGCTGCACCATTACCTCGAGCAGGCGGTGTTGTATACGGTGGAGATTGACCCACTGGTGGTGGAGGTCGCCAGGCGCTTTTTTGCCATCACGCCCGATGCTCGTCATCACATCATTGTCGAGGACGGCAGGGAGTATGTGCGAGGGCGGCCACCGGAGGCTCCCTATGATCTCATCTTCCTTGACGCATATCACGTCTTTGGCATTCCGCGACACCTGCGCACGCGGGAGTTCTACGCCGAATGCCGTCACTGCCTGGCGCCGCACGGTGCGATTGTCACCAACTTGCAGCATTCCACCCCCTTGTACCATGCCGCGTTGAAGACCTTTTCGCTCGCCTTCCGCTATGTAGCGACCTTCCCCCTGCACGGAGGGAACGTGGTGGCCATTGGGTCGGATGTCGAAGCGCTCGCTCCCAAAGAAGTCAGCGAGCGTGTGCGCGCGGTCGAGACTCGTTATCGGTTTCAGTTTGGGCTACCGAAGATGGGCCGCATGATGGTCGAAGCCCCCGCGTATCAAGAACCTGCACCGATCCTCTCTGATCGGGATTGGCCTGAATGAGCACCCGTCCTTGCCTCTTGACAAGAGGAGACGCTGTAGTAGGAGGGAGATAGACAAGACCCGTGGTGGGCGCGTGGTTGAAAGAGGGTAAATCCGCCACCCGAACCTGTGGAGGACGCCTGCGACCATGCTGGCGAAGGAGTTACCGCAGGACTCCTGCCACCCTCGGGAGCCCTTTTGGCTGGCCCGACGGTCCCCCCTGTTCCCTTTTGTCCCTGTGCGGCCTTTGTTCCTGTCTCCGCTCCCTGCTGCTGAGAAGACGGCGGGGATGCGCAACAGTCGGGGAAACCGGCCGAGGACACACGCAACGCGCTCGCTTGTCTGCACGAGGTCTTTGGGTTGGCAAACCTTCTGCATTCCTGAGTTCTCTGGGGTGTTGAGATCCCTGCTCAATGTTGCAAAGGCAGGGTGTTGCCTACGGAGGGAGACATGGCCACTGTACATACCGACACAACCGAGCAGACGGTCGCGACCAGCCCGGCTGCAGAGAGCTACAAACTCTACCAGGAAGGGATCGTCGCTGGCCTCATTGGAGCAGCAACGATCGCCGTCTGGTTTCTCATTGTCGATGCAGTCAACGGCCGACCTCTCTATACACCGACTGTCCTGGGCACGGCCTTGTTCAAGGGAGGGGAAGGATTGGCTGCTCCTGACAGCTTGGCGATCGACCTTGAGATGGTGTTGATGTTTACCTGGGTGCATGGGCTGGTGTTCATTGTGATCGGTGGGATCGCTTCGCGGCTCCTCGGGTTGGCCGAGCACAACCCGAACATCGGTTTTGGCATTCTCTTGTTGTTCGTCGTATTCGAATTTGGCTTTGTCGCCGTCAGCATGGCGTTTGCGGAGGCGGTCCTCCGTGCGTTGACGTGGCAGGCGGTCTTGGTAGGCAATCTGTTGGCAGCGACGGCCATGAGCATCTATTTCTGGCGGCATCACCCTACCCTCGTCGTGAATCCGTAACTCCGGGGCGGACCAGAGAGTGTCGCACCGAGGCGCTTGGCTCTGGGGGCGAGCAGCCTCGGGTTGACTTTGTCCTGGGGTTCTGATTTGCACTTGGCGCAAGGAGGACCCTGTGGACAACGGCAAAATCTGGATGGATGGTACCCTGGTGCCCTGGCACGAGGCGAAAGTCCACGTGCTGACCCACACGCTGCATTACGGCGTCGGCGTGTTCGAGGGGATTCGTTGCTATGCGTGTGAAGATGGCCGCTCCGCGGTCTTCCGGCTGAAC
>JANWXO010000251.1 GCA_025057295.1 Candidatus Binatia bacterium
CAGCCATGATTCTCGGCATAGCGGGAGTACATACGGAAGAGGTCGGCTGCAAACAGACTCGCCTCTTCCCCACCGGTCCCGGCACGGATCTCGAGGATGACATTTTTTTCATCGAGAGGATCCTTGGGAAGCAGCAGGTGGTGCAGCTCCTCCTCAAGTTGCCTGTGGCGCTCCTGCAGAGTAGCGAGCTCTTCCTGAGCGAGTTCACGGACCGCAGGATCTTTGTCGGCAAGCAGGAGTTTACTGCTGTCGATATCCGCAGTGACTTTGCGCCATGCGCGAAAACAGGTGACGATTTCTTCCAGGGACGCCCGTTCCTTGGCGAGCTTGGCGTATTCTTTGGGGTTGCTGACCACGTCGGGACGGCCCAACGCCGCTTCGATCTCTTGGTAGCGTTCTTCAACAGCAGCTAGCTTCTCCAGCAAGGTATCGGTGGTCATAGGATGTCCCGAGTCGGAGCGGGTCAACGAGAACAAAATAGGGGCGGTATCGACCGCCCCTCGGCAATGTGTTTCTGGTGAGTCTGGCTATCCGTTGTGTGCGGCCTCACCCATTTTGTAGCGTCGCCGGAAACGCTCCACGCGCCCTGCGGTATCGACAATCCGCTGCCGGCCAGTATAAAACGGGTGGCACTGAGAGCATAAGTCAACGTGCAGGGTGGGCGAAGTCGAGCGAGTCTCGAAGGTGTTCCCACAGGCGCATACCACGACACATTTCTGGTAGTTGGGGTGAATGCCTTCCTTCATCACGAGCCTCCAGCTAGTTAGTATTAACACCTCCTTGTGGCAGCCGCAATGACGCACTCCCTTCGACAAGTGGGATGGGATCGGGTAAGTAAGCGGAGAGCTCGGGGAAGCGCTTTTTGCGTGAACGCGAGACGCCTGAGCGTAGACAGGGAAGTTGACTATGGCAAGAGTGTGGTTTGTGCGGCCGGAGAATCGCCTCATTGCCCTCGGGGGCCAGCCAGCATATGAAGGACCCTTAGAATCGTTTATCTGGTCACTCGACCTCGGACTCCATCGCTTCTATACTGAGGGCCCGCTGGCCCGAGATAGTGGCCCACCGCCGCAGGAATTTACCAGGGAGGATCTTGTCTTGGTCGAGGTCACCCCTGCAGATATTACCCCGGGCTCGAACTATCGAGAGGGGTTTTATTCATCGCCTTATTCACCGCGGACCGCCATTGCCCGTCTTGGTCCTCCTTATCGTGAACGCTCAACTGGGTGAGCAGTCAGGGCTGCAGCGACGGCGCGGCGTTGCACTTTCCCGGTCGCGGTGCGCGGGATGTGGCGAACCAGGTAGATCTGTTTCGGGACCTTGAAAGGTGCGAGACGTTCCCGGCAGTGGGTTATGAGCGCTGCTTCGCTTGCCTCTGCGCGCAGGACCACAGCAGCCGCAACCTCTTCTCCGTATTTGGCATCCGGAATAGCGAAGCTCACAGCTTCGGCGACCGCAGGATGAGCCAGAAGTGCTTCTTCGATTTCGTACGGCGAAATCTTTTCGCCCCCGCGGTTAATGAGTTCTTTCAGACGGCCGATCAGAGTGAGGTACCCGTCCGTGTCGAGCACACCCTGATCCCCAGTACGAAACCAGCCCTTGGTAAAAGCCGCTGCATTGGCTGCCGGGTTGTGCATATACCCGCGGGTCACGTTTGCTCCTCGAATGACCACTTCACCTGGGACCCCGCTGGGCAGGAATCCTCCCTGTTCGTCCATGATGGCAACCTGCACGCCAGTGGCACGCCCAACCGAGCCTGGCCGCCTCACGCCGGGAGGCAGGGGGTTTGACGTGATCTGATGGGCCGCTTCTGTCATGCCATAGGCTTCGATGACCGGGCAGCCAAAACGTGCCTCGAGCTGAGCTAGTGTCGCTGGGGCTAAGGGTGCACTACAGGAGCGGATAAAGCGCAGGCTGCTCGTACCCGGCGCTGGGGCTTGGTCTACCTCTGCCCGCTCGAGCAAGACCTGATGGATCGTCGGTACGGCTGTGTACCAGGTCGCTCTCTGCCTCCTCACCATAGGCCAGAAAGCACTGGCGCTGAAGCGCGGAGGGAGCACGAGCGTGCCCCCGGTACGCAGGGTCGCCAAAGCGGACGCGACCAATCCATGTACATGGAACAGGGGCATCACGCACAAGGAGACATCTGCCGGGGTCAACGCATACGTCGTCGCCACGTTCGTAGCGGAGGCGAGGAGATTGGCGTGCGACAGGGGAACCCCTTTGGGTCTGCTCGTGGTGCCGCTGGTGTGCAGAAACAAGGCTACGTCGTCCGGCGTCGGGTCCGTCTGCACCCGCGGCAAGGAAGAGCCTCCACACACAGTAAAGCGAACCCAACCGTCCGCAGCTCGCGAGGCTTCGATCAGCACCGTCGAAGCCGGCGCCGCAGTGCGTGCCTCTCTTCCTCCGCCCTGAGGAACAATGAGCGCCTTGGCAGAGATATCTTCCAGGTAGAAACGAAATTCCTCTGTCGTGTAGGCCGGGTTCAGCGGAGCAGCAGTTGCTGCCGCGGTGGCGATCCCGAAGAAGGCCACAATCGCTTCCATCCCATTGGGCAGAGCCATGGCTATGTGGTCTCCACGTCCCAGGCCCAGTGTGTGTAACATGGCCGCGAACTGGTGAACCTGCTGTTGCAGGGATCTGTAGGTGACGGTTGGGCCATCTTCAGGCACCACCAGAGCAGGGTCGGACGGGGTGCCCGTCGTGAGGAGATCGGCCAGCGTCGATAAGGGGCGAAGTGTCATCCGATGCCTCTCATGCGAGAGATACCCGACAGGCGGAGTGAGTCAAGCAGAGGTGCGATCCAGGAGAGCGCCCCGAGGAGGTACAGCGCCATCACAAAAACGGTGGCGACCAGCACGCCGCGGATCCAGAACGCCCCTTTGCGTACCCCCCAGTGGGCGCCCAGCCAGGCACCGACGGCGTTGGCAGTTGCCATGAGGAACGCAGCGCCCCAGGCGACTTTGCCGTTGGCAACGAACACGAGGAGGGCAACGGCGGTCAAGCAAAAGACAATCACCACTTTCACTCCGTTGGCAGGCACCAGGTCCATACCACCTATGGTGCTCAAGGCGACGAGGATGAAGACGCCGACCCCAATTTGCAGTAATCCACCGTAGAGGCCGAGAGCAAAGAACACTGTTCTTAAGATCCACCCTCTTCGTCCTCGGCGACAGAAAATCGCCGGGTGAGTGTGGAGCTTAGGTTCGGCGAGGATCGGACCGAGCAGGCCGAGCATGACGATCCCCAGCAGCGTACGGAACTGGGCGTCGTCGAGTCTGACAGACACCAGCGCGCCACAGAGAGCCCCGAGAATGGCCGGGAGGGAGAGGGAGAACGCGAGTCGATGATCGGTAATGCGCAAGCGGTGATAGGCTGCCATCGCCGCGAGGTTTTGGATCACCACCGCGACGCGGTTCGTGCCGTTGGCGACTCCAGGCGGAAAGCCGATGAAAATCAATGCCGGTACGGTCAGCATCCCTCCACCGCCAGAGACCGCGTTGATGAAACCGGCGGCGAGGCCGCTGGCGATAATCAGGCCGAGCTCAGTAAGTGTCATAACGAAACCGAGAGGTACGGAGGCCCTTTCTCTTCCTGCAGGCTGACGGGAGCCTCAGCTAAAACGGTGGCAGGTGCTGCACTTCTTGATAGCGCGGATACCCCTTGGTCACCCCGTACTCGATCACCCCGTATCCTACCTCTCCATCCATTTCACAGACGATCACGTGGTCACTAAAGGTACCGATGCGTTTCATAAATGTGTGGTCGGAGAGGTCCCACACGTCGTGCTCGAAATAATAGGGGCCTTTGTAGTCGCCGTGATACCAGCCCTTCCAGGCTCCGTACAGGCCGGAGCGGAGGTAGTACCGGCCAGGGAGAGTCCGGAAGCGGAAGGTTTTGACAGTGCCGTTTTCGAAGGTCAGGATGAGCTCACCCTGCAAGAGCGTCTGATTGATGGTTTCCTTCTCCCATACGAGCTCATGGTCGACACCGACCAGACGCAGTCCGCGGTCGGGTTTCTCGCCCAGCGGCTTGAGGATCTCACCACTCAGAAACATGTAACTCCGCGGCGCCCGTTCGTTGAAAAACACGTGCAGGCCGCAACTGGGGAACTGTGCCGCGATCCAGTTGTACAGGTAGGGTGGGAGGTAGGTCTTCTGCGGGTCATCTGCTTCCGTGCGCAGCTCGGTCCGGATGCCCCACGAGTGGTCGCGTTGGGCAAACCAGTAGTCAGGGGTCAAGATGAGTGTTTTGCCGCCAGGTAAGGTGATCCTGCCCCGTGCCCGGCCGACCTGGGAATAGCGGCACAGGTCTTCGACGACCTTGCCTGCCCGGCGGCGGTAGTGGTGCTCTTCTTCGTGCGGGTTGAATTTCCCTTCCCACTCGATGTCGAACGACAGGCCGGATGGGTTCTCTTCTAATAGCAGTCGGTGACGTTTCATCCCTTCGAGAAGGTGGAAAGAGAGGGGGCCGACTTTGGCTTTATCCGACTCCGGACGCAGGGCGCGAGACATCCGCACGTTATACTGCTTGCCCGCGAAGGTCACACCGGCAAAGGCATCTTGGACATTCTTGTTGGGATATTGCCCCAGGCCGCAATCGAAGAGGGTCGTGCCAGTCCGAATATCCTCGATGGTGAACCAGAGGCGCTCGGTCCACATGGGATCGCTCGTATACACGTGATCGAACGTACTCGGGATTTGATGGCCCAGGTGGTCATCACGTCCAGTCAGCATACGATCTCCTTGCGCCCAGGCTCTGGCCTGCCGAGGCGGTGTGGGTGACCAGAGCACCCATAACCGGTGCACCGACGGGAGCGGGCGTGGGGGAAGCATGGCCGGCCCGGAGTGGTCACCGTTTCATGTCCGAACCGTCGCCGACGAATTGTGGTGGTGTATGGGGTATTCATACCCGCACTTCCCCCCACGGGGCTTCTGCTTCGTTATTCAGAGCGGTCCAGTCGTC
>JANWXO010000252.1 GCA_025057295.1 Candidatus Binatia bacterium
GAAATAATCGACGTCAACGACGGTCGGGGACAGTCCGGCGTCCTGAATGGCTGAGATGTAGCTATTGATCACGTCCTTTCTCACCGCCACCAAAAGCACCTCGGCACTCTCGGCCTCGGTATCATAGTCGAGCACCTGATAGTCGAGATTAACATTTTCGAGACTTTCGGGAATAAAGTTTCCTGCCTCGAAAAAGATCGTCTCCTCTAGGGTGGCTGGGTCATGCGTGGGAAAAGTGGCTCGTTTGATGATGACGGCTGGACCAGGAACTACGGTCACCACATCCGTCCCCTTCACCTTGTGCTGTTCGAGGAGCGCACGAATAGCAGTGGTGACCGCCGCGGTATCCTGCACCGTATTCCCTTGGATGGCGTTACTCGGAAGCGGTGCCAGGCCAGCGCTCATGATGCGCATCTCCCGACCGGTGCCGCGCACCTCTAACATCTTCACCGAACTTGAACCGATATCGAGGCTCAGGTAGTTCTTCTCTGCTAAAGGGAACAGAGAGAGGAAAGAACCCAGAGTTTTCTTGAGAACATTTCCTCTCGTGCGTTTTGCAGCAACCATAGCAAAAAAACAATTTTCAATATTTCGCTTACTTAGTATGTAATAAGAAAACCAATTTGTCAAATGTTGGATGAAGGAAATTTTTCTCCCCCTGCTTTCGCTGCTGTCGCCATCCCTGTTCCTGTCAATTCTCAGGGCATACTGACTTATCGCGTTCCAGAGCCGTTCCGTGCCCGGCTCGCTCCCGGCAGCTCTGTCATCGTCCCAGTAGGTAGGCGAAAAATCACAGGAATTGTCACCACCGTGCTCTCTGCAGATGCAGCAGCCGTGCCCGAAAACGTAAAGGATATTCTCGATATTTTCGATGAAGATGTTGTTTTTCCTACAGACCTGCTGCAGCTCTGGCAATGGGCAGCGGAATACTACTGTGTCTCCCCCGCGCTCATGTTGCGCGCTGTTTTCCCACGCAGCTTGCGGCGTGACAATACCCACGTGGTGCGACTCAAAGCAGCGCTCTCTTCTCCGGGTTGTCGGTCTGATGCAGAGGGTATGGAACAGCTCTCAGAGTCTGAGCGGACAGTTTTCTCCTTCATCCAAGAAAGAAAGAAGTGCACTGTCAAAGCCCTCCAGCGGCAGTTCTCTTCCCCTGTTCTCCACCGAGCGCTCGAGAAGCTCGTCTCCTTAGAGCTGGTAACGATAGGGGAGCATGTCCCGCAGAGAAGGTTGTGGCGATCGCACGGCGAGGCGATGCCCTCCCAAAGGAACGGTGAAGTGGTCTCTCCTCTTCCTTTGTCTGCCGCTCAACAGCAGGCGTACCTGCAAGTAGCCGCAGCGGTACACGCGCAGAGCTTTCGGGTCTTTCTTCTGCACGGTGTTGCTGGAAGTGGAAAGACGGAAGTCTATTTGCGTGCGGCCCAGGACGCTTTGACAGGCGGACGAACCGTCTTGTTGCTTGTCCCAGAGATCGGGTTGACACACCAACTGGTGATCCATGTCAGGCAACGCTTTGGCTCGTGCGTTGCGGTGCTCCACAGTGGTTTGGTTGGGAGTGAACGCTGGCGGGAGTGGCGCCGGATTGCGCGCGGCGAGGCAAAGGTCGTGATTGGCGTGCGCTCGGCCGTCTTTGCGCCGCTGGCCCGCTTAGGGTTGATCGTGGTCGATGAAGAACATGATACAGCCTACAAGCAGGAAGAAGGGGTACGGTATAATGCCCGCGATGTGGCGATCATGCGTGGCAAGCTGGCAGCCTGTCCTGTGGTGTTAAGCTCAGCTACTCCTTCGTTAGAAAGTTATGTCCAGAGTCGAGCTGGCCGCTACACCGTCCTGACGCTCCCTGAGCGTATCGCCGCGCGTCAGTTCCCACGGGTCTCGATTGTGGATCTGCGGCAAGAGGTGCGCGAGGAGCAGGGGAACAAAATTTTCTCTGCTGTCTTACGGGAGGCGCTGTTGGCGAATTACCATGCGGGCAGACAAAGCCTCTTGTTCCTCAACCGCCGGGGGTACGCCAATTATCTCCAGTGCCAGCTCTGCGGGATGGTATTCACATGCTCGCGGTGTAGTGTGACCCTCACGTTCCATCTGCAAGACAGGATCCTGCGGTGTCATTACTGTGGTCTCTCCCGCCACGCGCCAGCAGCCTGTCCTCAGTGTGCTGCACCGACCCTCATCGGGGGCGGGCTCGGCACGGAGCAGGTAGAAGAAGCCGTCCGCACTCTTCTTCCACACGCCCGTATCGCCCGCCTCGACCGTGACAGTACGAGCCGCCAGGGAGTGCTTGCACGCGTGCTCACAGCCTGGGGTCGGCACGAGCTCGACGTGTTGATCGGCACGCAGATGATTACCAAGGGTCATGATGTCCCCCAGGTGACCCTGGTGGGGATCATTCTGGCAGATCTCTCATTACACCTGCCGGATTTTCGGGCAGCAGAACGCACCTTTCAGCTCCTCACGCAGGTCGCTGGCCGGGCGGGACGGGGACAGGAGCGCGGGCGGGTGATCATTCAAACCTACGTGCCCCAACACTACAGCATCCGGTGCGCTGCCCGTCACGATTTTGCCCGTTTCGCCAGCCAAGAGCTGCGCCATCGACGACAGTTTGGCTATCCGCCTTTTACGCGCCTGGTCAATATTCGCATCGAAGGGAGGGAGGAAGACAAAGTGCAAGAAGTGGCGGAGTGGCTTGTGGGACAATTACAGACCTTCTCTTGTGAGGCAACGAAAGCTCCGGTGATCCTCGGTCCCGCACCGGCACCGATCGAGCGAATGAAAAACCGTACCCGCTGGCAGGTCTTGCTGAAAGACCAAGATCGCATGGCGTTGCACGCCGTGATCAGACACTGCCAGCACGAGCTCCTCGCTCGTCAGCGGACGCACGGCGTCCGCACTCTCATTGATGTTGATCCGTATAGCATGTTATAGCTCGGAGTGTGATCAGAGAGATTTTGAAATATCCGGACCCTCGTCTGAAACAGGTGAGCGAACCGGTCACAGTCCTGAACAGTGAATTGGCTCAGCTCGCAGAAGACATGGTGCAGACGATGTATCATGCACCGGGTGTGGGCTTGGCCGCTGTACAGATCGGAGTGCCGCGGCGCATCATCGTGCTGGACGTCAACCATGAGGAGCCTGGCAAGCACCTGCTCAAACTCGTCAATCCTGTCATTACCGCCCGCGAGGGCGAAATCGTGTGGGAGGAGGGCTGTCTCAGCGTGGTCGATTATACAGCGGAGGTGAGGCGCTCAGCCAAAGTGGAAGTCAAAGCGTGGACTCTAGACGAAAAGGAGATCACCTTCCAAGCCGAAAACTTGCTGGCGGTCGCGATCCAGCACGAACTCGACCATCTCGATGGGAAGCTCTTCATCGACCGGATCAGTCGCCTCAAACGTGAGCTCTACACCCGCAAGATCAAAAAACTGCTGCGCGCAGGCCGACCCTTGGAACCTCGCACGGGTCCACCCCTGATTTAACGACGTGTTGCCCATTGCCTAATCTGCACTTCCCAACTCCCACCCCTTCTCCTCTCCGCCTCGTCTTTATGGGGACGCCTGAGTTCGCCGTCCCTTCCCTGCGGACTCTGATGGCGAGCGAAGATCGGGTCGTCGGGGTTGTCACTCAGCCTGACCAGCCTGCCGGCCGAGGGATGGCGCTGCAGGCGCCGCCGGTCAAAAAACTGGCTGCGGTCTACGGCATTCCGGTCATGCAACCGGCCAAGCTGCGCGATCCCGCTGTGTTGGCGCAGCTGCAGGCGTGGCAACCCGATCTCATCGTCGTTGCAGCATATGGGAAGATACTCCCGCCTGCTTTGCTCACGCTACCCCCATATGGCTGCATCAATGTGCACGCCTCGTTGCTACCAAAGTATCGCGGGGCTGCTCCCATCCAGTGGGCCATCATCAACGGAGAGAGTGAGACCGGCGTGACCATTATGCGGGTCAGCGAACGTATGGATGCGGGAGATATTCTGCTCCAGAAAACCCTCCCGATTACTGAGAGCGATACCGGCGGTACCTTGCATGACAAACTTGCGACACTCGGGGCCGAAGCCTTGCGCGAAACGTTGGCCCTCCTCAAAGGCGGACAGTTGGTCGCCCGGCCACAGAACGAGGCGGAAGCGACGTATGCTCCGAAGATCACCAAAGAGGACGGTTGGATCGAGTGGCGGCAGGAGGCTGTGACGATCGCCCGACGCATCCGTGCCTTCAACCCCTGGCCGTCGGCGTATACGACCTTAGGCGGAAAGCTCTTCAAAATATTCGCAGCGCGCGTCGTTCCCTCTCCCGTCCCTCCCCGTCTTCCTGGCACGATCATCGAAGTCACACCGGTCAGTCTGGTTGTGGCCACTGGGAACGGTGCGCTCGCTCTCCTGGAGGTCCAGCTGGAGGGGAAGAAACGCCTTGCCATCGAGGAGTTCCTCAACGGCTATCATCTGTCTCCAGGTCTCGTCCTGGGAAGCTGAGCTGCAGCGGTTGACGTGCCGGCCCTGGGTGTGGAAAGAGAGGGACAGGAGGGTCGGGACGATGGCACAAAAATATTCGATGGAAGACGTCAAGTAGCTCTCGCAGAAGTACAAGAATTGGGGCAAGTGGGGACCGGATGACCAGCTGGGGACCCTCAACTACATTACACCGGAGAAAATTGTCGAGGCTGCCAGGCTCGTCAAGCAGGGAAAAGCGTTTTCCCTCGCCATCCCGTTTGACGACAAAGGGCCGCAGACCGGTTCGTTCGGACGCTTCAACCCGATTCACTTTATGTTACAAGACGGTGGAGATGTGGCGGTCGGTGCCCAGGATCATCTGCCCAATATTCGCTATACGGACGATGCCGTGACGATGCCGTTGCAGTGCGCCACCCAGTGGGACGCCCTCGCCCACATCATGTACGAGGGCAAGATGTACAACGGCTACGCGGCCAGCGAGGTGACCAGTACGGGGGCCAAGAAG
>JANWXO010000253.1 GCA_025057295.1 Candidatus Binatia bacterium
CTCGTGTAGCGAATGAACCTATCGTGCATAGTGACCGTCTCGTCCTCGTCGACTCTCGCTTGCGGATTCGTGGGTACTACCGAGGAACCGAGGCGGAGTCAGTGGCCCGACTCCTGCGGGACGTGGAGATCCTACAGCGCGAGCAATCTTCGTGATCCACATCACCGATCTTCCCAGCGTCAATGCGTTGCTGAACGCGACCAGTGCCGTGCTCCTGCTGCTCGGCTACCGCTTTATCCGTCGGCGTCATATTCGTGCTCACCAAGTCTCTATGACTGCTGCTTTTGCAGTCTCCGTCCTCTTTCTTCTCTCGTATCTGGTGTACCACTATTATGCTGGGGCGACCCGCTTTAGCGGATCCGGCTGGGTGCGCCCGCTGTACTTTGCTATCCTCTTTTCTCACACCGTCCTTGCCGCCTTCGTGCCATTCCTCGCACTGCTCACCCTGACGCGGGCCTGGAAACGACAATTCCGCCAACACGGACGCATCGCCCGCTGGACTCTGCCGATCTGGCTGTACGTCTCCGTGACCGGCGTGATCATCTACTTCCTGTTGTATCACCTTTACCCCCCTCCCCCCGCTGGTCCCGGAGTCGGTCGTGGGTTTTCGCCGATCTAAAGCCCCTTATTCTTCGTTTCTGTGCGCGGTCACCACCGCCAGCAGAAAAGTGCTGAGAGCGAATGCGAGTGTGACCAGCAAAGCAGGTGCCAATGGAGGCAGGTGTGCAACCGCGAGTGGGTTGTGAAGATAGAGACTGCGGCGTAGTGCGGCCACGCCGTACGACAAAGGGTTCAGGTGCATAACCCAAACAAGCCAGATCGGCAGTCCGGTGGCGGGAAAGAACGCCCCGGAGAGGAACCAAATCGGCATGAGAATGAGATTCATAATCGCGTGAAAGCCCTGCACCGAATCCATACGCCAGGCGATTACCAATCCCAGGTTCGATAGCGCAAAAGAGACGAGCGCAAGGACACCGATCACCAACACGGCAGTGTTGATGCTCAAGGGAATGCCCACAAACGGGGCGAGGAGAAGAAAGAGGGCTCCTTGGAGCACGGCCAGGGTGCTACTGCCCAAAGCCTGTCCAAGCACAATACTTCCCCGGGGGACAGGAGCAACCAATACACCTTGGAGAAAGCCACTTTTGCGGTCTTCAACCACCGCGATGGTCGCAAAGATTGCTGTAAAGAGTATCACCAGCGTGATGATGCCGGGATAGAGATATTCCAGGTATCCACTCCCCTCAGGGGAGCCTGGCGGGCGGAACGAGGCGCTAAAGCCGCTGCCGAGCAGCACCCAGAAGACCAACGGTTGTGCGAAGGCCCCGACGAGCCGGCTGCGCTGCCGCAGAAAACGCACGATTTCCCTCCCCCACAAGGTGGACACGGGCAGCAGAACCTGATGCATCACGACTCGCCCCTACCGTTCGTGTTCCGCTCGCCAAAACTGATGGCCAGTCTGGTGAATGAACACATCTTCGAGCGTCGGCTTCCCAAACGTCACGGACTGGATTTCGTCGGGAAAGGTTGCAACGATCTCTCGGATGAACTCATGACCGTTCGGCCGCTCGATCCGTAATGTCCCATCGATCAAAACCGGATTGCACGCGAACCTTTTGCTGAGCTGATCGCGTAAGGTTTCAAGCCGCGGCCCCTGTATCGCAATCACATCGCCACCAACTTGGGCTTTGAGCGCATCCGGAGTCCCCAGCGCCACCAGCCTCCCCTGGTGGAGGATGCCGACTCGGTCACAGCGTTCGGCCTCCTCCATAATGTGGGTAGTGAGGATAATCGTCACGCCCTCTTGCTCACGCAAATGCGACAGATACCAGTTAAAGTCGCGCCGCGCTCCCGGGTCCAGGCCGGTACTCGGTTCGTCCAGCAGTAACAAATCCGGTTTGTGCAGCAATCCCTTCGCCAGCTCGACCCGTCTTTGCAGACCACCGGAAAGCGTCTCGACCAGGTCCTGCGCGCGCTCGCGTAATCCCATACGGTCGAGCATAGCGGCAATACGTTCTCGTAGCACTTGTCCCCGTAATCCATAGAGGTGGCCGTGATGCCGCAGGTTCTCCACCACAGTCAGCTTGCGATCCAGGCTCGGGGATTGAAAAACGACCCCGAGTCGCGCGCGAATAGCGTGGGCATGCGAACGGAGCTCGTGATCAAAAATCCGCACTTCCCCACTAGTCGCCGGCAGCAGCGTGGTCAGAATCTTGAACAGGGTAGTTTTTCCTCCGCCGTTGGGACCGAGCAGCGCGAACATCTCTCCCCGCGCCACACTGAAAGACACATGATCAAGCGCGACACGGGGTCCGTAGCGACGACAGAGGTCATCGACAACGACAGCAGGGGACAGATTCACTCCGACGCTTCCCTCCTCGACCGAGAACGCTGAGGCGGTGGGGAACGGTGTGCCGCCGTGCACAGGTAGTCGACACTCAACCACAGACTCCGTGAATATCGGAAAAACCACACCGGAAAGACCACCGCGAACAATCCCCACAGGACCAGCTGCGCCGATAAGGACACAGCAGTGTAATAGTCCAGCAACAGGAACCCAGCAATGGCAATCAAGGTCGTCGCCGCGTAATTGATATAGATGGCACCGACAAAATACCCTTGCTCAGGTTCGAACGCCAGCGCGCACACCGGGCAACGGGGGTGCATGGAAAAAAGACCGGTAAATATCGCTTTTTCGCCGCATCGCGGACATCGAAGGCGACAACCTCGCCCCAGAACTGTACGGATATGTCGTATCCCCATCTTCCCAGAAACGTTAACGGTGCTCATCTTGCCATATGTGAGGAATATGCGGTAGGCCCCAACTCCCATCCCCATTCATTGCTCCCAGCCACTGAGTGTGCTACTTAGGCATTCCTAGTGTTTGCCCTCGTGGTGAAATGGATATCATACAGGTCTCCGGAACCTGTGGTCTGGGTTCGATTCCCGGCGAGGGCATTATCGCTTTGGTCAGTAGGGACGAGAGAGAGCAGGCGGAGAGAGTCGTGGAGCGCGCAGCTGACCAGCCACTCGGCCTTTTCCCGACCCTGTTGATGATTGTCATTTGTGCGGTGTGGGGCGGTGCATTCGTTGCCATCAAGATTGGCCTTTTCTACATGCCTCCCCTCGGGTCAGCCGCTCTACGGTTCGTGCTGACCAGCCTCCTCCTCTGGCTCCTCGCCCGTCTCCAGCGTGTGTCCCTCTCCTGTACACGCGCAGAAGCGGTTGCCACTGCCAGTATCGCCCTGTTTCTCTGTTACTGGAACTTTACCACCTACGTCGGCACGGGACTGACCACGGCAGGACGGGCGACGGTGTTTTTTTATACCCAGCCGATTTTCCTGGCTCTCCTCGCCCACTATTTCCTCCCCGGCGATCGCTTGACCGTCAAGAAAATAGTTGGGCTGGGATGTGCATTGGTCGGAGTGGTGGCTCTCTTCTTCGCCAAACTTGATACAGGAGGGGCTCCAACCCTAGCTGGCGATCTCTTAGTCCTGAGCGGAGCACTGGCGCTCGCGGTACAAAACCTCCTGATCAAAAAGTATGCGGGGACAATCCACCCGCTCACGCTGACCTTCTGGGGAACGGTGGCAGCAGCACTCGTGTTCGCTCTCTCCTCCTGGCAGTTGGAGTCCGGGCATCCTTTCGTGTTCTCGCGGGCCGCAATTATGTCGCTGCTGTACCTCAGTGTGATCTCGACGGCGTTTGGCTTCGTCGCCTTCGCCTGGCTGCTCCAGCGTCACTCGGCCACCCGTGTGACTACCCTGGTGTTTCTCACCCCGGTCTTCGGCGTGCTCTTTGGATGGAGCGTGTTGCAGGAAACGCTCACGCCGGTCCAACTTCTCGGCGTGGCAGGGGTGTGCGCAGGAGTGTACATCGTCAGTAGCAGCCAGCCCTCTCAAGCGCCAGCTTCTCTGCCCAAAGAAGCACCGGCGAGGCTATAGACAGCCGACCAGGACAGGGTAAAAGACAGCATGTGGGCTCACCACCGCAAACCTTTTACTCGGCAATCCCTGGGATCCCCCCTAAAGAGCGCGCCTCCCGGACACCGCGCAGGCAGGCAAGACGCACCGCTTCGCTGGCCAGGTGACAGATGGCGTCTAGAGAAAACAGCGGCGGCTGGGCAGGCAGCGCCTTTCGTGCGGTGGTGACGGCAAAGAAAGTGTCGCCGTCAAACGAGGTGGGAGCCGGACGCACGGCGCGGGCTACACCGCTATGCCCAGCCTGCGCCATCTTCGCTAACACGTGCTGGTCAACGGCCGCATCCGTCACGATCACACCGAGCGTGGTGTGCGGGCCGGACTGGGCATGAGCGGGGAAGCCTTTTTCGAGCAGCTGAGAAAACTCGACAAACTCGCCGGTGGGCTTGCGCGCCCCAGCGAGGGTCAGTCCTCGGTCACAGTCAAAGACGTTGCCCAAGGCGTTCACCACTACCAGCGCTCCGACGCGCACTCCGGAGTGAGTTTGCAGACAGACACTGCCCACACCGCCTTTCATCGCCCGCTCCAGGCCGAAAAACTTTCCCACCGTCGCCCCACAGCCCGCGCCCACACTGCCCTGGACGACTGGCGCACGCGAGGCAGCCGCAGCGGCTGCGTATCCCATAGCGCTATCGGGTCGTGCCGTAGAAGAACCAACCAAGAGATCGAACAGGACAGCGCCGGCCACAATGCCACCCAGCAGATCGAGGAAATCCCCAGAACGCTTCGCCGGTACAGGACGCAAGTGTTCCTCTACGAATTGTCGCACCCCGCTGGCGGCGTCCAATCCATACAGACTCCCGCCAGCGAAGAAAATCGCATCACACCGCACCTCCTGCCAGGGGGTTAACGCCGCACCGATGTTATAGGTTCCGGGCAACCCTCCGTGACAGAGGGCAACACTCGCATTGCAGCGTTGCTCAAACAGGACCACGGTACAGCCGG
>JANWXO010000254.1 GCA_025057295.1 Candidatus Binatia bacterium
GACCCAGCCCACGAGCGCTTCCCCTTCGAGGACAGGAAAGGCGTTGAAGTCATAGCGCTCAAAGAGCGCCTCTAGTTCACGCAGCGTGGTCTGGCGCGTGACCGTGTGCACCTGGCGGGTCATGTATTGACCAACGGTATACTCCAAGAAGCGGTACATCACTCACCTCGATCGTCTCATTTGCTTCTCCTCACTCTTCAGCAAGGGGAGTGCCAGGAGATCGGCCGCAATAGCAAAGCCCATTTTCCCATTTTTGCCAACCCCACAGCATTTTTTTCTCACTCGTAAGAAGGCAAACTATTCCTCCTCTCTCACACACACCCCCGTCAGTCGGCATCGGACTTGCTACACTAAAATGCTGCGGACTACCTGAGTGTCCGTATTGTCGAGCTGATATTGCTGGAGGCCCAATGGCACAGAGTGTCAAGACAGGAAAGCTTGCCACGACGCAGGTCGCGCAGTGGATGACGAAGTCACTGATCACGGTCAAACCGCACGACACTCTGCGTCAGGCGCGCGAACGGATGGCGAAATACCGTGTCAACCAACTCCCGGTAGTGATGAACGATAAGCTCGTTGGGATCGTCACTGACCGTGACGTGCGCGATGCATATCCGTCGAGCCTGCGGCTGTTGCGCGGCAGAGACATCGACGAGTTTGGTGATTCCCATATCGTGGAAGAGGTTATGACCTACAATGTTGTTAGCGTCACTCCCCAGACTTCTCTGCGGGAGGCGGCCCTGCAACTCCGACGGCAACGTTTCGGCGCACTGCCGGTTGTGGAAGACGGAAAACTTGTCGGCATTATCACCCGCAGCGACCTGCTCGACGCCATGCTAGCCGAGGAAGCTGAAGAAGACGTCTCTCCCCCTGGGGAAGAAAGAAAGTAGCGAAGGAGGACAATCTATGAAAGCGCGAGATGTGATGAACAGACGTGTCACCGCAGCAACCCCGCGCGCCATCGGCCGTGACCTCGCCCTCCAGCTTTTGTCAGGCATGTACAGCGGGCTCCCCGTCATCAGCGCCGACGGCAAAGTAATCGGGGTGGTCACTGAGTTCGACCTCTTGAGAGCCATACAAGAGGGCAAAGATATGCAAACGGTGAGGGCAGAAGAGATCATGGGGCAACCACCGGTATGTGTCGAGGAGGACGAGCCGATCGAAGCGGTCATCGCCAAAATGACCGCCCATCATATTATCCGCGTGCCGGTGGTGCGCGAGGGAAAGCTCGTCGGCGTGATTGCTCGGGCCGATATCCTCAGCCACATGATCGAACCAGAGTTCGTCACCGTCGTCACGTGAGCGAACCAGAGTTCACGATCGGATGCCGAAGGGAGCGAGGACATTGGCCCCGATAGCGCTGTGTCTCGGGCGTTCATCCGTGCACGACGAGCGCGTTGACGACCCGGTCTACCCCGAACACGTACCACGCATCGTACTCTGCCATCTCTTTTGCTGTCTCGCTCGGCACCGAGCCTTCCAGGGTCACAACCGCGTTCGTCGTGCGGACATGCACTTGCGCGGCGTCGACAAACGGGTCCTTCTCTAAGACGAGACGCACCGCATCGGTGATCTCGTCATCGTTGTCTTCTTCAGGAGGAACAACGGCTAAACCGTTAATGACATCTCGGCTCCCTGGTACCCACCACGCCAATACCCCGGCGAGGCGTTTGTGCGTCAGGCTCGGAACCTGACCGTTGAGGGTGACTACTCCATCTTCGACGGCGACCTCGATCTCACCAACCGCGGCTGTTGCTGGCTCCTGGCATGTTTCCACCACACCCTTGTCTCTGACACGGATCCGACAGTGCGCGAACACCCCTTCTTGTATGAGGGCGTCACGGACGTGATCGCGGATCGCTCCATCCCCCATCGGCTGCGCTGGTCTCACGCGCAGTCGATCGACAATCCCGTCGACCCCAGGTACGGCGGCCGCGAGCTCGAGCGCGAGTTTCTTCGCCACTATATGCTCGACCTCCCCCTCTAAGACGAGGTCACCGTTGCTGAAGGCAACACGGACCGGATAACGATGGAGGTTAATACGCGGCTCGTGTACCAATGCTGCCCGCACCGCTTTTACCACTGCTTCCGCGCGAGACACACACGGTCTCCTTTCTGCACCGACGTAGGCATCGCCCCTCCCTCTCTTTCCGCAGCTCTGGCTGCGTAGAAACTTTCGCAAGAAGCACGCCAACAAAAGCCCAAGCAGGGTGAATTTCCCTTTGTGCTCATCCGTCTAAAAGAGTAGGTTTTTCTCCCATCCCCCTGCCCGAGCGGGGGACCCTTTCTTTCCCCCGCTCCCTCCGCCCCAGACTGCGGTTCTTCTTCCCCGCATTTCCCAATCTTCAGGCAAGACGTATAATAGGCGTGGGAGAAGGAGGAAACCGATGGCCGAGCGCTCTATACGAGCCAAACCAGCTCGTTGCGCTCTTCGTAGAAATCACTGACAACCCAAGGAGGTGAGCAGTCGACGTGCGTTCATTCCAACCCTCTGACGCAAGACTCTGGGTAGGCCGAAGAGTGCGATTGACCGCAGCAAATGTGCGGGATCATCAAACCGGACAGCGGGTACCAGTATGGACGAGCGGGACAGTTCGTCAAGCCTCTTACAGCCATGCCACCGGACGTCAGATTTTACTCGTTGCGTGGGACTGTGGGATCACCTGCCCCGTTCACTGCGAAGATATCGAACTGCTCGAAGACCATCCCCAAGCATCCGAGTAACGGACTCCTGACCGAGGAAGAGCTTTCTTACGGGAGAACAGGTCGAGGATTTCCAGTGTCCCGTGTGTCTGAACGAGAAGAGAGCAACTCTCCCCCCGCACCTACCCCTCCTGTGCCGACAGGACGGCAGCGATTTGTCGTCACCCCAACCCAGGCAGGCCAACGGCTCGATCGCGTTGTGGCGAGTATCACCGGGGCGACACGCTCACACGCCAAACGGCTTATAGAAGCTGGGTGCGTGCAAGTTACGGGTGCAGGCAAGAAAGCTGGGTATTGCGTGCATGCAGGGGAAGAGATTGACATTCTCCCTGTCCCCGAAACACCTCCCACAGCTATACCGCAAGAAATCCCTCTGGAGGTGCTCTACGAAGATGAGTATGTAATGGCGATCAACAAACCGGCTGGCATGGTCGTTCATCCTGCCCCTGGACAGTGGCAAGGGACGGTCGTGAACGCCTTGTTGTTTCGTTGGGGACGCACCGATTCGCCCCACACTCTTCGCCCTGGGATCGTCCACCGCCTCGACAAAGACACCTCCGGCGTGTTGCTGATCGCGAAGGACTCGTTCACCCAGGAACAGTTGGCACGCCAGTTTAAAGAACGGCGCGTGCAGAAGACCTATATCGCAGTTGTGGCTGGTCGCTTGCCTACTCCTCGCGGGGAAATTACTCTGCCCATTGGCCGCCACCCGGTCGATCGCAAGAAGATGTCGGTTCGCGCACGCCGCGGGCGGGAAGCGGTCAGTCGCTACCAGGTTGTTGCTGAGTCCAACGATGTCTCCCTGGTCCGCTTGTTTCCAGAAACCGGGAGAACGCACCAACTGCGGGTCCACCTGGCCGCCATTGGCCATCCAATCGTCGGAGACCCAGTATATGGCTCACGGAGTGCCCTGAAACACCATGCACGAGCAGTAACGTTCCCTCGTCAAGCGTTGCACGCAGAAGCGATCTGCTTCTCCCATCCGGCCACCGGCGTACCGTTGACCATTCACGCTCCATATCCAGAAGACTTTGCTCGCTTCCTGAGGGAATTACACTTGAGGGTCCAGTAGCGACAACTCGGCTGCCCGGCGCTATCTGCCGGTGCCTTCATGGTATAGAAGTTGCTGAAAAACCATAGGCGTCCACACGCCGGGAGGATCCCTATGCGGCTGGAGCGCATAGTCGTAGAAGACCTCACTGAGTATTGGCTGGTGGACGAAGACGGAAATAAGGTGGAAGAGGTCTTCACGCCAACTGGAATGGAAGATGAACTGGAGATGTGGCTGTCTGGCTACGTGCGGCTTCAAGACAGATACGAGGAGAGCATCGAAGGTCTGCGCCCCGGTGAATCCTTGTGGGTACTCGATCCCGAGGGCAGTCCGCTCAGTAAGGTGTACGGTTATTGCCGTCATTGTGGCCGCCTGTTCACAGATGACCAGCTTCGGGCCGCACTGCGTGCGGCTGCTCAGCAACACGGACCACTGACCGAAGCGCAGTTGCTCCAGCTCGCTCTATTCTGCTCAGACTACGAACCAACGAGGGGCTGTGGTACAGAGAGCAGCACGACTCCTCAATGGCGGTTCGGCGCTGCGCCGATCTTTGGCTCACCTCCTGCTGCGAGTGCCCACCAACCAGCCACGCTGCTCAAACGGCGGCGATAAGACAGCAGAGCTCGTCGGAGACGCAACACCCCGCGGGATCAATACCGCCGCCTCGCTGCCGTGCTGTCACCCCTGTTCCCAAAGAGAAACCAAGCACGAGCACTCTCACTGGGGTGTCCGTACGCACCGGAGGTAGTGGCATCAGGATTGCGACAGCAACGAGCAGGTACAAGATCAGGTCGATATCAGCCGTGCAGGCTTTATCCTGCAGCGAGGAGGTTTGTCATGAGCACCACTGGATTAGAGATATTCGACACTACTCTACAAAAAACCCATATATGGCTGAATGACGTCATGCAGGAACTGGGGTGGGAGGAGGAACGTCATCGAGCCTACCTGGCGCTCCGCACCGTTCTGCACGCCTTACGTGATCGCCTCACCCTCGAAGAAGCGGTCGATCTTGGAGCTCAACTCCCTATGTTAATCCGCGGCTTTTACTACGAGGGATGGACCCCGCACCGTGTCCCCCGGAGAGAGCGCCACAAAGAAGAGTTTCTCGCCCACGTCCAGCAAG
>JANWXO010000255.1 GCA_025057295.1 Candidatus Binatia bacterium
CTCAGACCGCAGCGGCTGATGCCGACGCTGGCCTTCCAGCACCAGAGGAACTCGCCACCGAGATTCCTGATCTGGATCTCGCCGACTCCACAGTAGAGTTGTCCGTCGAAGAGCAGATTGCGCTCGCGCGCGAAGCCGAAGCGGCCGCGTTGAGTTTCGACCCGCGGATTACGAACTCTGAGGGTGCAGAGTTCACCCATCACGACCGCGAGATACTCTACGCCAACTCCTTGGGTTTCCTCGGACGGTATCGTGCGACCAGCTTTTCCCTCAGCGTCGTGCCAGTGGCGCATCAGAATGGTGCGATGCAGCGCGATTACTGGTACTCCTCGCACCGCAAATTCCGCAACTTGGAACCAACGACAGAGGTAGGCCGCAAGGCAGCAGCACGAACAATACGGCGACTCGGTGCCAGACGAGTCAGGACTCAGCAAGCTCCCGTGGTGTTTGATCCCGAGACAGCCGCCAGCCTCCTGCGCCATATCGCGGCTGCGGTGTGCGGCTCTGCTCTGTACCGCAAGACCTCCTTTTTGCTCGACCAGCTGGGCAAACAGATAGCCGCCCCCTGCGTCTCGATCGAGGATGACGCTCGCATTCCGTCGGCTCTCGGCTCAAAACCCTTCGACGGCGAAGGGCTTCCGACCCGCCGGACTACCATCATCGAGGATGGTCGCCTCGTCAGTTATCTGCTCGATACCTACTCCGCGCGCAAACTCGGTTACAAATCGACCGGGAGTGCCAGCCGCTCTTTCGCCGATGCACCGACGGCAGGACCGACGAACTTCTTTCTGCACCCCGGTACGACCTCACCGGAAGAGATTATCCGCTCGGTGCGCTCAGGCCTTTATGTCACTGAACTGTCAGGCTTTGGTGTGAATCTGGTGACAGGCGATTACTCGCGCGGCGCGGTTGGACTGTGGATCGAAAACGGCGAATTGGCCTACCCGGTAGAGGAGATCACCATAGCAGGGAACTTACGAGAGATGCTGCAGAACATCGAAGTCATCGGTCACGACTTAACCCTCCGTGGCCCTATCGCGGCACCGACCTTGAAAATTGGACGCATGACCATCGCTGGAGAGTAAGCGGAGACTCGCCGGACGTGCTTGGACTCGCTCAGACTTTCTCGCACTGCCTTGGTGCCCTTCACCGGTAGGAGGACACCCTTCAGGACCTTCAACAACCTAGCAGGTGTTCCTCTCCGTGCGGCAAAAACTTTACGACTACCTCATCCAACGGCCCAGTGGGGCACCCTCAGCTGAACTGCTCGGTCTGCTGTTCTCCGCCGGTCCAGACTCAGGCACCCAGCCCGGACACAAGGTGGACTTCGGCTCGCGTTTTCTCCATGCCGCTCTTAGCGCAGACCCTCGTTTCTCCTACGATCCCGCTACAGACCGCTGGTACGCCACCGTCCACACCGCGCTGCAGCAACCCATTCACCGCACCACGTTCGTCGTCATCGACATAGAAACCACGGGGTTCAAACCTGGCCTCGCAGCAATCACCGAGGTTGCCGCAGTGCGGATCGCGAACGGCCTCCCCAGTGCAGAATTTCATACCTTGGTGAACCCCGGCCGACGCGTCCCGGCCGCGATCACCCAGCTAACGGGGATCACGGATGACATGGTACGCGATCAGCCGCCTATCGAGGTCGTGCTCCCGCAACTGCAGGCCTTTCTCGGTTCTGCGGTCGTCGTCGCCCATAATGCAGACTTCGACCTCAGCTTCCTCAACTTCGAAGCGCGCCGTCTTCTATCGGCCCCCCTCCTCAATCCTTCACTGTGTACTCTGCGCCTCGCCCGGCGTCTGCTCCCCGGCCTCCGTTCCCGTTCACTCGATGCGGTGGCCGCACGCTTAGGCGTATCACACCCCGTGCGCCACCGTGCCCTGAGCGATGCGCGCACAACGGCCGACGTGTTGCGCGTTCTGCTCCAACAACTGGCCTCTCTCGGTATCACTACGCTCGGCCAGCTGCTCGACTTCCAACACACCGCCCGCGATGGCCGCCGCTTTGAGTTTTTCGTGCCTCGCTTGGCACTCGCCCACCTGCCCGAAGGACCGGGGGTGTATCGCATGCTCGACGGCGAGGGGCGTGTACTCTACATCGGCAAAGCCAAGAACCTGCGCCGGCGTGTGACTTCTTATTTCACCAACTCCTCAGGGCACAGCGACAAGGTTCTCGCTTTGGTGCGGAACGTACGCGAGGTCACCTACGAGCGCACCGGCTCGGAGCTCGAAGCGGCACTGCGAGAAGCTGAACTTATCCGCACGCTCAAACCTCCCTATAACCGTCTGTCGAAACATCTGCCGCGCGTGGCCTTTCTCAAGCTCACGGTCAGCAACCCCTACCCCCGCCTGGCACTAACGGCCAAGCCCGGCAGTGACCGTGCTTTGTACATAGGCCCCTTTCGCAGCCGAGAGTTCGCCGAGCAAGCCCAGCGCCTGCTCGCCCGGCTCTTCGGCCTGCGCACGTGCCCTGGGAACCTGACTCCAGATCCTGCTTTCACCCCCTGCCTGAGCGGTCAGATCGGCACTTGCGCAGCGCCATGCACCGTGCGCGTTTCACGGCAGGATTACCACGCGCAGGTAGCGACATTCCTCCGCTTCCTGAATGGAGAAGAGACAGCTCTGCTCGACTCTCTCGTGGAGAAGCGCGATCGTTTGGCGGCAGATCTCCGTTTTGAAGCCGCGGCACGTCTTCAGCAAGAAATCGAGCTGCTCGAACAGATCCTCCACATCCACAGCCGCTTGCACTGGATTGTGACACAGGTCCACGCTTTTCTCCTCTTGCCCGGTCGCGAGCCCGGCACGGCGCAGGCCTATCTGGTTCTCAACGGCCGCCTCATTGCCGCAGGTGCAGTGCGGACACGCGGAGATCTGCAGCGTTTCGCCGTGCTGACACGCGAGCGGTTTGCGGTCGACCGCAATCTCCCTCTACGGCCAGAGGAGATCGACTCCAGTGTGATTCTCGCGGCCTGGCTGCGCGATCGGCAAGGTTCCCAAGGTGCGGTCTTCCCCATCGACGGTCCCTCGACACTTGACAACCGTCTAGATGAAGTCGAAAGCGCGCTTGGCGACCTCCTGCGGATGGGGGCTCCTGATGATATCGCCGCACCCACCTGGCTTGAGAGAACGTAGCGCGCTCCCGCAAGTTCCCAGGGCTCAAGCGTCGGCGCTCACGCGCGCGATGCTCAAGCATGGTGCTGGACCTGCTCACCTCTGCTCGAGTCTCTCGCCCAGATTCGGGACACTTTGCAAACGCAGCGTCGAGGCAGCCAGTCAGGGCCTTGCAGCCTGACACCCCAGTCCGTATAGTTTTTCCCACTATGCGTGCAGCAACCACACAACTGCGCCAGTTGCTCCGCCGGCCCGGGCCCGCTCTGGTTCTCGGCGCGCACGATGCCCTCTCGGCCAAGCTCGCTGAGGAGATTGGCTTCGATGCCATTTGGGCGAGCGGATTCGGCATTTCCGCCGTCAATGCCGTACCGGATGCGAACATTCTCACCATGAGTGAAATGCTCGAGACCGTGCGTCGCATGAGCGACGCCGTGCGCATCCCGGTGATTGCCGATTGTGACAACGGGTTTGGCAACGCGATCAATGTCATGCGCACGGTCGTCGAATACGAACGCGCCGGTGTGGCGGGGATTTGCATCGAAGATAACATTTTCCCCAAACGTTGCAGCTTCTATGCCGGGGTGCGACGCGAGCTCGTGCCGGTGGAAGAGCACGTGCGCAAGATTCAGGCGGCCAAGGAGGCCCAACGCGATCCGGATTTCGTCGTCATCGCCCGTACCGAGGCTTTCATCGCCGGGTGGGGAACCCAGGAGGCTTTAAAGCGTGCCTCTGCTTATGCCCAAGCCGGGGCGGATGCCATCCTGGTCCACTCCAAAGCTCCAACTTTTGCCGAACTGCAGGATTTCGCTGCAGCATGGGATGGCATCTGTCCGCTGGTCGCCGTGCCGACCACTTATACCGAGGTCACGCTCGCTGACCTCGCCGCTGTGGGGTTCAAGCTAGTCATTTTTGCCAACCAAGCGCTCCGTGCAGCGGTCAAGGCGATGCGACAGACCTTGGTCACCCTCAAGCAGGAAGGACGACCGGCGGCGGTGGAGTCCCACATCGCTCCGTTGACCGAGGTGTACGAATTGGTGGGAGTGGCGGATCTCCAGGCGAACGAACAAAAGTTCCTTTTACCCGGGGGCCACACCGTACGAGCGATCATTATCGCAGCCGGTTTTGAAGAAGCCCTGCTCCCGTTGATCGAAGACCGGCCCAAAGCGATGCTCGAGATCAAGGGGCGTACCATTCTGGAACGGCAGATTCACGCGCTCAACGAGTGTGGGATTAAGGACATCGTGGTCGTGCGTGGATACCGGAAGGAGCAGATTACTCTGCCGAACGTCCGCTACTATGATAACGATCGCTTCCGTGATACTGGCGAACTGGTCTCGCTCTTCACGGCAGAAGCGGAAATGGAGAGCCGCTTCCTGTTCCTCTACTCTGATATCATCTTCGACCCGGCGATCGTGGAAAAGTTACTCAAGTCACAAGCGGACATCAGCATCGTTGTCGATCGTGCATGGGGAGACCACCCCCACAGCGACGAAGAGGTACAGGCAAGGAAACCAGACCTGGTGCAGACCAGTCAACCGCCGCAACGGGGGTACCGCTTCCTCCCGATGTCCGAAGGAGCACTCCTCACCCGCATCGGTCGCCACCTTCCTCCCGACCAAGCCGATGGGGAGTTTGCCGGGATCGCCATGTTTTCCGAAGAAGGGGCGCGGTTGTTACGTACCGTGTACCACCAAAGCCGCCAGCGA
>JANWXO010000256.1 GCA_025057295.1 Candidatus Binatia bacterium
GATGTGGTGACCTTTAGTGGGGATAAGCTATTGGGAGGACCTCAGGCCGGGCTGATTGTCGGACGCAAAGAGCTGGTCGCACGCATGAAACAAAACCCGCTCAAACGTGTCTTGCGACCAGGGAAACTCACCCTCGCGGCTCTGAGCGCCACTCTGCGGCTCTACCGTCGTTCTCCTGACCTGGCTGCGGAGCTGCCGACACTGCGGTGGTTGACACGTTCCCGCCCAGAGATGGATGCGATCGCGGCTGCAGCGGTGCCGCTGCTGCAGCGTGCCCTGGGCGAAGAGTATGTCATCTGGGTCGAAGACGTCAGCGCCCAGATCGGCAGTGGTGCATTGCCAGAAGAAGCACTGCCGAGCCGGGCGATTGCCATTCGTCATCCGCGACGCTCTGCCGAGGAGCTGGCGGCTCGTTTTCGTGCTGCCGATCCGCCGATTATAGGCCGCATCCATCGCAACGTGTTTTTGCTGGACTTGCGCGGGATCTTTGCCGCTGAGGAGCTCGTGCCGCGGCTGCCAACAGCGCAGGATGAACACTGAGCTGGCGGAGAAGGGATGGAGTCGAACCATCCGCGCAGCGGCACGCCGCGCAACGCGGTTTTGAAGACCGGTGGGGCCACCGGGCCCCATCCTTCTCCTTCCGTGTGAGGTGCACTTAGCACGGTCTGGAGCTTCGGTCCAGCGCTGTCGAGGAGCGGAGCGCGCGCGTTATCCTGCCACTGCTTTTCTTCCCCTGTCGGCGTAGAGCCGGGTTTCTCACCCGCTTGGAGTTTCTGCTATAAAGGGAGTGTGCGGTTTGCGGCTTTGAGCAGAAATGGCTGACATTGCCTCGCTCTTGTGCGACTGTGGCAAACAGGCTAGAAACGCAAAAGTGGTGCGTGCGTACACGTGGGTGACCGATGCGAGTAACGGTTCTCGGTGCAGGTGATGCCTTTAGCAGCGGTGGCCGGCGACAAAGCGGCTATTTCGTGGAAGTCGGTTCCACCGGTTTTCTCCTCGATTGTGGTGTAACCACCCTACTGGCACTCAAGACCATCGGGATCGGGGCTGAGCGAATCGATTTCATCGCTATCAGCCACCTGCACGGGGATCACTTCGGCGGGCTGCCCTTTTTATTTCTCGAATATCTCTACGAGAAGCCTCGTACCAAGCCGCTGGTGATCACCGGGCCGCCGGGGCTGGAGGAGCGGGTGCGAGATTTGTACCGTGCCATGTATCGCGAGTTGTCCGAACGCCCGCTCTGTTTCCCCCTCTGTTTTGAGGAACTGATCGCCGGTCAGGCCACGACGGTTTGCGATGTCCAGCTGCTGCCGTTTTACGTACCCCACCAGGAAAAGCATGTCTCCTTTGGCTATCGGGTCACCGCTGGCGGAAAGGCCCTGCTCTATTCTGGGGACTGTGGGTGGAATGAAAACCTTATCCACTACTCGCACGATACCGATCTGGCGATTTGTGAGTGCTGTTACTTCCATACCCAGGCTCCTTTTCATATTAGCTACCCCACGATTGCCCGCGAGAGTCGACGCATGGGCTGTAAGCGTTTGCTCCTCAGCCATATCGGCCGCGAAGTGCTCGAGCGCATGGACGAGGTCACGCTCGAGTGCGCCTACGACGGGATGGTGCTCGAGGTATAAATCATCCCCCTTGTTGTCCCCCCTAAACGCGGCTGAGGTTCGAGCCGTATATCCTTGTCGTGACGTATGGAGATCACGCTCGATTTTGTCCGGGACGGACTCAGACAGTGTCACTATATTACGACCCAGAAGGTCGAGATCGCCGTCTATTTAACCCTGGTGCTGGAAAAACCCTTACTCATCGAGGGGCCAGCCGGGGTAGGAAAAACCGAGGTGGCGAAGGTACTGGCTGAGCTGTTGCAGACCGAGCTGGTGCGCCTGCAGTGTTATGAGGGCCTCGATGAAGCCCGTGCGCTGTACGAGTGGAACTATCAAAAGCAGTTGCTGCGCATCCACACCGATACAGCGCAAGAGCGGGACTGGGACGAGGTCTCTGCCCATATCTTCTCGCGGGAATATCTGTTAGAGCGGCCGCTGCTGCGAGCCATCAGTGCCCCGCGTCGAGTCGTCCTTTTGATTGATGAGGTCGATAAAGCCGACGAAGAGTTCGAGGCTTTTCTGCTAGAGGTGCTCAGCGACTTCCAGGTGAGCGTGCCGGAATTGGGGACGATTCGTGCGGTGCACCGGCCGGTGGTTATTTTAACCTCGAACCGCACCCGCGAACTCTCGGAAGCGCTCAAGCGGCGCTGTTTTCATCTCTACATCGATTTTCCCAGCGCCGAGGACGAGGCGAAAATTGTTGCCCTCAAGGTCCCACAGCTCGACGAGAAGCTCAGGCGGCAGGTGGCGCGCTTTGTTGCCGGGCTGCGCAAGCTGGAGATGAAAAAGGTCCCCAGCATTGCCGAGACCCTCGATTGGGCACGGGCGCTCCTCGCCCTCGGAGTGAAAGAGCTTGATGTGCCTACGGTGAGACGCACGCTCAATATCCTCCTCAAGCACGAAGACGATATCCGCAAGGCAGAAGGCCGCACAGCCGACCTTTTGCGGGCGAGCGCATGATGGTTTCCGTCGGCAGGGGAACACGCTGCCCCATAGACGCGGGCGGCCCTTTCTCGGTAATCTGATCGCGACATGGTAGAAGAGAGGATCCGCGCATACCTCCAAGCGCGCTTGCCGCGCGCGCAGGGATTAACCCTGCGCCATTTCCGGCGCCACACCGAAGGATGGTCGTGGGAGACGTTTTCCTTCGAGGCTCACTGGTACGAGAACGGGACGGAAAAACAGCAGAGCTACGTGCTGCGCAAGGAACCGGATACCGCCGGCGTGATCGGCAAGTATGACACTCAGGGACAATTCACCCTCCTCAAAGCTCTCGCAGATACACCGGTAGCGGTCCCGCGCGTCTTCTGGTGCGAATTGTCTCGAGAGGTGCTGGGGGCGCCGTTCTTCATCATGGAAAAGGTCGACGGAGAGATCCCGCTCCCCTGGGCCGAGCACGAGCGCGGTCCCTTCGCCAGCGCAGCCGAGCAGCGCGCCATCGCTCGCCAGTTTGTCGAGCAGCTGGCGCACCTCCATACCGTCGACTGGCGCGCGCGCCATCTCGACTTTTTGGGGGTGCCCGAGCCCGGACAGGGGCCAGCATTTCAGGAGATCGCCAAATGGGAAGCAGAGCTGAACCGTGTCGAGTTCACGCCTATGCCGCTCCTGCGGCGGGCACTGCTCTGGCTGAAAAGGCACGCCCCGGTGGCGCCACGGATCAGCATTGTCCACGGCGATTATCGGCTCGGAAACTTCATCTGCCGCGACGGACGCATCGTTGCGATCCTCGATTGGGAGTTAGTCCACCTCGGTGATCCGCTGGAAGATGTCGCCTGGGTCTGTTTGCGGCCGTGGCGGGGGTGCTCCCGTTATATGGCGTCGCTGATCGAACGGGAGGAACTCTACCGGCTGTATGAGGCCTATACGGGCATCCACGTCAGCGAGGAGCACATCCGCTTTTACGAGGTCCTGGGAAATCTCAAACTGGCGGTGATCCATCTCATCGCGGCGAGGGCGTTTGAGGACGGCGCCAACACCGACGTGCGTCTCGCCACCATGGGCCACCACTATATTTTCATGCTCAAGCATATTGCGGAATTATTGCACATCTAAAAACGCATCCACGGGATGCCGGTGCGGACCAGAGGGCACACAGTGGTCAATTCTCTCCAGCGGTTGTTGAGCGAAATCATCGTCACGTTAGACCGGGCTGGGCAGCAAGTCCATGACCCGTACGTGCGGAGTCAGGTCTTTGCCGTCATCGATATCCTGACCAATATGGCCCCGCGGGTCGAGTGGCAACAGGCGGAGGTGCGGAAAACGATAGACGACTTGCGCTCAGTCTTGCACGAAATTGCGCAGTTGCTGGGAGAAAACGACCCGTGTCCTGAGCCTCTCGTTGAGCTCTGCGAACAGGTGCGCTCCGTGGCGACGGTTCCTGTGGGCGATGATGTAGTGGCTGAACGTGACCGTCTGAGTCGTCTTTTCGTCACGGCTATGGAACGGGTCGATGCCTGGCGGAACCATCTGCCCGAAATGGTAGTACGGGCGATCGAGCAGCGGTGCGACGCCTACCTGCGCCGGCAACTGGACCGTGACCTAGCGTTGGTGCGCCGCCCCCTCTTCCGGCGTATGTCTCAGGCGTAGGAGCGACTCTTCTCTCTGTCTTGACGCTTTGCGCTTTTCGCCCTACACTCCCTCCCTACGCTGAGGAACGTTATGGCGGGGCAGGAGCGCGCGCGTGTGTTGGTACTGCACGGTCCTAATCTCAACCTGCTCGGGCAGCGCGAGCCAGAGATCTATGGTGCCACTACCCTGGCTGAAATCGACGCCAAGTTGGTGCAATTGGGTCAGGAACTCGGGGTTGAGGTCGAGACCTACCAGTCCAACCTAGAAGGTGAATTGGTCACCAAGGTGCAACACGCCCGCGGTCGATATGCCGCCCTGATCATTAACGCCGGTGCCTATACCCACACCAGCATCGCGCTGCTCGACGCGCTGCTGGCCGTAGGGCTACCGGTGGTGGAAGTGCATCTGTCCAACCTGTATAAGCGTGAACCGTTTCGTCACCACTCTTATATTGCGCGTGCTGCGGTAGGACAGATCTGCGGTTTTGGAGTGGAGAGTTACCTCCTGGGTCTACGGGCCGCGGTTGGACTCATCAACAAAGCATAATCAGTGACGGCCGCCAACTTTCAACGAACGGGGGTCATGGGGTTTGCAGACTGGATGCGACATTGGCCGTCTCG
>JANWXO010000257.1 GCA_025057295.1 Candidatus Binatia bacterium
TACATCGATAGTCGGTTTCATTTCCCCACCGGCTCAGCCGGCGACCGTTTCGATCCCCTCGATCCCCGACAATACCAGGACCGGCGGCGGTTGATCATCGGCCCGCGGATCCGGCATCGCACGGCCCCCTGGTGGGAGCAGACGTTGCAGTTGGGGTATTTTGAAGAATGGCGCACGTTTCGCGATCCTGCAGATGCGAGGATCGATTTCGGTTCCTTTGTCAGCCACAATAACGAATACCGCCTGTCTGCCGATTACACGTCGACCTTTTTCCTTCCGACCGTGCTTCAAGTCGTTCCCACCTTCACTGTGGGTGGATATGGCGAGCTCGAGCACCTGGAGCAAAAGGCCAACTTTGCGGGGTCGGTGACGCGTGTCGATCCGAGCCGCAACACGCAGTCGTTCTACTCGCAGGTGTTACTCCACTGGCGGAATCAGCTCTTTGTGACCTCCGGCTTTCGCCTGGATGACAGCTCGGTCTACGGCACCCATGTCACTCCTCGGGTTTCCGCCGCCTATGTGGTCCCGCGGCTTCAGACCAAACTCCGCGGCGGGTACGGCCAGGGGATCAAAGCCCCGAGTTTCATCCAAAACTTCGGCACCGGCAGTCCGTTTGTCACCGGTAACCCCGATCTCAAGCCCGAAGAAGCCGAGAGTTGGGAAGTGGGCTTCGATCAGCCGCTGTTGTGGTCCACTGGTGCTGCCGAGCTGAGTTTTACCTATTTCACGGCTGACTATACAAACCTGGTAGCTTTTGTCTCGGGTCGCACCCCCAACTTCCTCAACGTGCAAAAAGCGCGGGCGAGGGGGGCAGAGTTTGGGCTACGGTTCTTTGTGAGCGAGGAGCTCTCCCTTGCCGGCACCTATACCTACTTGGATACGACAGTAATTAAGGCGGGGGCGTCGGGCGGGACGCTGTTCGTGCGCGGCAAACCGCTCCTGCGGCGCCCAGAGAATTCCGGGGCGTTCATCGTCAATTATGTACGCGATCGCCTCACCGCCGCCTTTGCCCTGACCCTCAAAGGACATGCGATCGATCGGGATTTTTCCCGCGACTTCAGCGGCAAGCGGGTTCGACTGAGCGGATACGTCAAGGGGGATCTGGCCCTCTCGTATCGGGTGTTGGAGAACCGCTGGGGCCTGCGAGCCCTCAGTCTCGAAAGCCTGGTGCAAAACCTCTTTGATCAGGACTACGAAGAGGTGTTCGGCTTCTCCACCGCGCGGATCAACTTCCTGTTGGGCTTTCGTGCGGAGTTTTGATGCGGTTCCACGGAGTCAGACCAGCCCGCTGGGTCGGGGGAGGACTGATCATCCTCCTGGTGGCAGGGTTTGTCTATCGTCCACATCGGCTGCGGGGAGACCTCACGCCGCCGGTCTTCCCACCGCAGCGGATTGTCTCTCTCTCCCTGGCCGCGGACGAAATCCTGCTCGCGCTCGCACCACCAGAACGCATTGCTGCCCTGACCTATCTGGCCGATGATCCCAGGGTCTCGAATGTCGTGGCGGAGGCGCGCAGGATCCCTCACAAAGTGAGAGCCAATGCGGAGTACGTTCTTGCGTTGCAGCCGGATCTGATCATCGTGTCAGCGTACACCAATGCCGCTGTCAAAGCCCTCCTGCGGACAACAGGCGTTCCGTTGCTGGAGTTGGGGCAGTTTGCGTCTCTGGCCGCTGTCGAGCAAAACATCCTGGCAATCGGTCAGGCGATAGGCGAGGCAGACAAAGCGCACGCGCTGGTTGCGATGATGCAACGGCGGCTCCAGGAGGTGCGGCAGCGGGTAGCGGCTGCGCCGCGGCCGCGTGTTTTATACTACTCTGCCGGAGGGTTCGTCTTGGGCAAGGGAACGACGATGGATGAGATGATCGCCTCTGCGGGAGGCCGCAATGTAGCGCTGGAGGCCGGTGTGGAACGGGCGAAGAAACTGTCTCAAGAGCGGCTCGTCGTGCTCAATCCGAGTGTCATTTTGGTCAGTGGTGAAGAAGGTCAAGAAGGCCTACGGGAGTTGCTGTTGGCAGATCCTGCGTTGCAAGAAGTGGAAGCCATTCGCACCGGCCGCGTCCACACTATCCCCCGTCCCTACGCCAGCACGGTCTCGCAGTATGTCGTGAAATGCGTGGAAGCGATTGCCAAGATCCTGCATCCCGAGGTTTTTCCCCCGATGGAGGAGCGCTGATGAGCATGTCGGTGGTGACATTGCCTCTCCTGCGTAAGTCTGTGGATGTTCGCAAGGGAAATTGGTCGTTAGCTACCTGCGTTGCGCTCTTCTTGGGCTCAATGGCTGTTGCTGCCTCTCTGGGGGCAGTGACGCTACCGCTCGACACAACCGTGCGACTGCTGGTGAAGGGAATAGCAGGTCTGCCGATCGACAGTGAAGAGCGGGCACAGGCCGCCATTGTCTATCTGATCCGGTTTCCCCGCGTACTGGCGGCGGCAATGGTCGGCGCAGCGCTCGCGCTCTCCGGCGTGGTCATGCAAGGATTGTTTCGCAATCCTTTGGCTGACGCGGGCATCATCGGGGTCTCGAGCGGTGGTGCCTTGGGCGGAGTGCTCATCATCAGCACAGGCCTGGCGGCGACTTCCTCTGTCGCCCTGCCCTGCGCGACCTTTGCCGGCGCGCTCTGCACGGCTTTTGCAGTCTACTTCTTCAGCACGCGCCGCGGACGCACTCCGCTCACCACGTTGTTGTTGGTGGGGATTGCTGTCAATTCGGTTCTGGCGTCGCTGACCTCTTTGATCCTCAGCCTGTCTCCGGATTATGAAATCTCGCGGCAGATGCTGTTCTGGTTGATGGGCGGGTTGGACGGCCGCGGCTGGACACATGTACAGATGGCGTTGCCTTTCGTTTTCTGCGGCGTGCTTCCCGTCCTGTTGCTGAGCCGGGATCTCAACGTCTTGCTGCTAGGAGAAGAAACGGCCATGAGCCTGGGAGTGAACGTCGAGCTGGTACGGCGCATCCTTTTAGCGCTTTCTGCGCTTCTGGCCGGGGCGGCGGTGGCGGTCAGTGGCACCATTGGGTTTGTGGGGCTGGTGGTGCCGCATATGATGCGGCTGTTGGTGGGGCCGGATCATCGCCTGTTGATTCCCGCCGCCGCCGTGGGGGGCGCCACCTTTCTTGTGTGGTGCGATTTGTTGGCGCGCACGCTGGTGGCGACGGAGGAGATACGGTTGGGGATTCTGACGGCCTGTGTCGGGGGGCCCTTTTTTCTCCATCTCCTGCTGCGGGAAGAGAGGCGGCAGCGGGGGGAGGGATGACGGTGCAGGCGGGATTGCGTCTGACGGCGGTTGCCTATCGGGCCGACCACAAACTGCTTCTGCAGGGCATTACGGTGGATGTCCATGCGGGAGCGTGCCTGGGCATTCTGGGGCCTAACGGGGCGGGCAAATCGACGCTGCTGCGTCTGCTGGCCGGGGTGTTACCGCCGTCGGCAGGGCAGGTCCTCCTGGACGGGCAGGCGTTGCAGTGCTGGCCGGCCCGCGCCCGCGCCCGACGTCTGGCCTTGGTGCCGCAGCGGACCGAGCTGACCTTCCCCTTGCGCGCGCGGGAGGTTGTCCTGCTGGGGCGCACGCCCTATGTGGGCCGCTGGCAGCAGGAGAGCAGGGAGGATGTGCGGGTGGCGGAAGAGGCGATGGCGCTGACCGACACGACCCACCTGGCCGAGCAAGCGGTCACGACGCTCTCGGGCGGGGAACTGCAGCGGGTGGTGATTGCCCGCGCCCTGGCGCAGCAGCCGGCTTTCCTGCTGCTCGATGAACCGACGGCCAGTCTGGACCTGCGCCACCAGCTCGAGATCAGCTCTTTGCTGAGCACCCTGCGCCGCCGCGGGGTGACGATCGTGCTGGCGACCCACGATCTCAATTTGGCTTTGGCCCTCTGCTCTACCGTGCTGCTGCTGCAGCAGGGGAGGATTGTTGCCGTCGGTCCGCCTGCTGCCGTGCTGACCCCGCAGAGGGTGCGGGCGGTGTTCGCAGTCGACGTGTGCCTCGCCCACCACCCCGTCACAGGCATGCCGTACCTCATTCCAGTGCCCCTTCGTGCGGACGACGGTTTTCCGTCTTTCACGCTACCAGACGAGGAGGATCACTATGGAACACGCGACGATAGTTCGGAACCCTGATGGCAGTGTCGCCGAGTATTTCGACGTTGCACTGGTGCCGGGACGCTTAGAGAAACTCTTTCGCGAACTGTTCGAAGACCATTGGTGCGAGATTATCTTTGGCCCCTGTATTCAGGGGGCGGTTTTCGAGATCCGTCTGACCGAGAGGCCTAAGAAAATCACGATGCTCGACGGCTACCTGACGGTGGACACGGGTCCCTGGCATTTTCATCTGTGTATTGATGAACACAAACAGGCGCCGACACCGGAATTGGCACGGCAACGACAAGTGTCGCGTGCAGTCTTCTTTCACGAGATCCGGGAGAAAGGAATGATCAAAGAAAGCTGGGGGCTGCGACTGTGGAACGGCCTAGGTGAGCAAATGCTCACTATCTTTTTCCCCAATCCGTATCTTACTGGCGATCAGCACATTCGCACAGAACCGGACTGGAGCCGACTGGCGCTGTGGGAGCGGTTGCGAGAAACGTATAGTCAGAAATAGCTTTCAACCGAGCAGTGGCGGAGAGCGGGAGGAGGACATGACGCAGGAGGAAAGCAAAGAGCGTTCTCCTATCATTGCGGTGTATGATGAATTGAGGATGATCCAGCCGAAGTGGCATGTGGAAATTG
>JANWXO010000258.1 GCA_025057295.1 Candidatus Binatia bacterium
TCTCGATCCGAACAACATCTTTGACGCCGAAGGGCTGCGGCAAATCACCCTGCAAACCTCGGAACGCACGCGCGAACGCAACGAAATCGAGCGCAATACCGAGGTGGCGATCAAGCGCAAAGATGTGGAGGCGATCAAGTTGAAGCTCGCCCTCGACCAAGAGCGTGCGCTGGCTGAACATGCGCAGCAGGTACAGATCCAAACGGACGCCGCGCGCGCAAAGGCTGAAACCGAACGGTTCGTCTTCGAACAGGAGCGCATTTCGCGCGAGGCCGAAATCGCCAAAGAACGGGCTATCCGCGAAATGGAGATCGCGCGCGAGCGGGCGATTCAGGAAGCCGACATTATCCGTGGCCGTGCGATCCGCGAAGCGGAGATCGCGCGGGAACTCTTCCTCATCCAAAAAGAGAAAGAACGACTCCAGGAAGAGGCGAGCCGCTTACAGCTCGAGGCGGAACGGGAGCGTGCCGCACAAGCCGTCCTCACGGCGCAAGAACAGGCCAGCGCCGAACGCGCAAAAGCGGTTGCTCTGATCGCCGCGCTGCAGGAAGTAGAAGTCGCCGAGCGGCGGCTCGAGGCGGTGAGCAAGCTGGCGCAATCGCGGCGGGTGGAAGGTGAGGCGGAAGCCTACGCCCGCGCCAAGCTCCGGGAGGCAGAAAACCTTATCGACCCCAAGATCATCTACCGCGACATCCTCAACGGCCTGATCGAAAAATCGCCACAGATCCTCGCTGAACTGATGGCGCCGGCGAAAAGTATCGACAGCATCAAAGTGCTGAACATCCACGGCAGCGGTCTCGGGGGTGCAAACGGCGCCGGCGAGGGCAGTCACGCTATTATCCCGAGTGTGACACGCGCCTTCCTCGAAGCCGGAGCTGTCCTGCCCTTGCTGAAGGAGATCCTCAGCTTCGTCCAGGGTGATGATAGGCTGCATACACTGCTGGAGCGGTTTCCAGGACTCGCCGAAGTGATACGGCCCCCCAAGGGGGAAGCTCCGCGCGTATCCAGGTAATCCCCTTTGCCGACGAAAAAGGACGCGCTCGCTGGCTGGCAAAGAGGAGCAGGGAGCCGCACGAGCCGCACCTGACAGACAGCGACCGAGCCGTGCGCGGGCCTGAGCAGAGCGTGTGGGTAGGGGGTGCAGGAGTACGAGCTCTGCCTATTGTAGACAGCGGCAAAGCACGGTATATGGAAGAACACCTTGCTCTGTGTTCAATCGCTGTTGCAAAAAGGAGGAAAAGACGATGCCTGCATTCCCAGTGATCTCAGCCGACTCGCATATGATGGAGCCGGCCGACCTCTGGCTCGAACGGTTGGACAAGCAGTACCGGGACCGCGCTCCCCACGTGATCAAAAACCCCAAGAAGCCCGGCTACCTCTTTGTCGCCCCGGGAATCAATCCCTTTCCGGTGGCTGGCGGGTTTGCCAGAGGCCTGAGCGGGCAGGAGCTGAAGGAGCACATGGAGAAAGGGTACGAGGCGGCTCGCCCCAGCGGCTGGGACCCGGCTGAGCGGATCAAGGACCAAGACATCGACGGCATACAGGCCGAGATTCTCTACACGACGTTAGGAATGCCGCTCTTCCAACTCGATGACGCAGACCTCCAGCGAGCCTGTTTCAGAGTCTATAACGACTGGGTGGCAGAGTTCGTCAGTTACAACCCCAAGCGGCTCCATGCAATTGGGCTGATTTCTCTGGAAGACATCGACGAAGGAGTGAAGGAACTGGAGCGCTGCGCCAAGATCGGCCTGAAGGGCGCAATGATTTGGGGCTCGCCCCCGGCCGATAAACCCTACAGCAGCCGCGTGTACGACCCATTCTGGCAGGCGGCGTCGGAGCTGCACATGCCGCTGTCCCTGCACGTGATCACCGGAAAAGGCAAGGAGAGCAAGATCAGTTTCGACGATATCGCCGTAGGCGCCATGAACGTCCTGCATGAAGTGCAACGGTCTCTGACCAGCCTGATCTTCGGCGGCGTGCTCGAGCGGTTTCCCAACTTGCTGATCGTCTCGGCAGAAAACGATACCGGCTGGTTCCCGCACTACATGTACCGTCTGGACCACGTTTACGACAAATTCGGGGCCATGTTGCCCCAATCGTTGCCCTTGAAACCGAGCGAGTATGTCCGCCGCCAAATCTGGGCGACGTTCCAGGATGACCCTGTGGGGCCGGCAAACTATCGGTTCTTCGGCGAGGACAACTACATGTGGGCCTCGGACTTCCCCCACGCCGACTCGACATGGCCGAACTCCCTCAAGGTGATCGAGAAAGACTTTGCCGGAGTCCCTCCAGAGGTCACGCGCAAGATCGTGTGCGAAAACGCTGCCAAATTGTATCGCATCGAGCTCAACTAAATACGCCCAAACCCGACGAGCACCCTGATGTCGCCATCGCCAGGGTGCTCGCGGAGCCACATGCGTACCAGGGCAGGCAGTGCATACCCGCCTACACTTTGCTCTGCCCTCTTGTGACGAGAGGGACTCGGATTGCTTCCGAGAGCAGCGCTCGGCAATACCCACTTTTCGTTGGGCATATCCCACAGCGCACCGAATGTCCGAGGGCAAAAGACGATGATCGCCAGATGTCCGTGCTCAAAACCCAGGAGGGCGCGGACACCCGCCGACGAGCGCGAGGAGATGCCTGGCAAGAGCCAGCGTCGTGCGATCCTCTAGATATGGTCCGACAATTTGTATCCCCACCGGCAAGCCGTTCTCCAGACAACCGACTGGTACGACGGTAGCCGGCAGATAGCACGCCCCTGCCGGTGCCATCCACGTGATCAGATCCCAGTAGGAACGCTGCTCCCCGGCTATCCACACCTGCCGCGCCGCTTGGGGCTGCGAATGATCGTGCGGGATGGCCGGACACGGCATGACCGGAAAAAGCACGGCATCCCAGCGCTCGAAAAACTCCTCCCAGCGTTTGCGCAACTGCAAGCGGCGTTCGTTGTAACTGAGCCACTGACGGTGGCGCATGGCCAGCAACCGCCGCGTGCGCGCGACCGGTGTATCTCCAGGGGTGGCCGCGTACTCTTCGATACGATCCCGCGGCACTCCACCTGCCAGTGCCGCCTGCAACAACGCAAAGAAGGTGTCGGTGATTTTCTCCAACGTAAAGGCCGGGCGTGCGTCAGGGTCTACAGGGACGCCAGATTGGGCGAGGGCTTGGGCCGCTTTTTGCAAGAGGCGAGAGACCTCCGGCTCGACGCGGCAATAGGGATCATCCAGCCAGGCGGCCACGCGGTATTCCCTCATACTACGGCGCCGCGGTGGCGGGAGTTCCAGTCGCCACGCTCGCCATTCCCAGCGATTCGGACCGGCGAGGATATCGAGTCCAAGCTCTAGATCTTCCACGCTGCGTGCCATGGGCCCGGCAACGGCCAGATCGGCCAGGGTCAATGTCCCCGGCGGTCCGGGGATCTGTCCATGCGCGGGGACGATCCCGTAACTCGGTTTATGACCGGTGACACCCGACATATGTGCAGGCAGACGAATGGAACCGCCGATATCACTGCCGAGCTCCAAAGGAGTGAAGCCGCACGCCAGCGCCGCGGCCGAGCCGCCCGACGATCCACCTGGGGTGCGGGACAGATCATAGGGATTGTTGGTCGTGCCAAAGACCTCGTTATAGCTCTGCAGGTCGCCGGCATAGAGCGGCAGGTTGGTTTTGCCAAAAATAATCGCCCCGGCTGCACGGAGCCGTGCCACAGGCCAGGCGTCCTCTGAGGGAATAAAATCCGCCAGCTCCGGCGCGCCAGAAGTCGTGCGCATTCCTGCGGTCTGAAAAGAGTCTTTGATCGTCATGGGGACGCCGTGGAGCGGTCCACGGATCTCTCCGCGTGCAAGCGCGGCATCGGCAGCATCCGCTTCGGCACGAGCGCGCTCGGCATCGATGGTGACTACGCTATTGATGGGTCCGTCGAGCCGCTCGACGCGCGCCAGAAAATAGTCCAGGACCTCCCTGCTCGATACCTCGCGCCGACGAATACGCTGTGCGATCTCGATGGCTGTGCTATATGCGAGTTCGGACACAATCCCCTCCGCAATCTCCATGGGCACTGCAGCAGCCGGCCTCTCCCTCTCTCGAGGGTCATCAGACGAGTCCGTACACCCTGGCCGCGTTTTCTCCCAGGATCTGGCGTTGGACCTGTTCCGGCAGCGGCGCGAGTTGCTTTCTGGCTTCCGCCACGGGACTCGTGTACCCCTCGGCATGGGGAATGTCTGAGCCGAAGAAGAATTTATCGCCTCCCAACAACCGCACTGTGTCGGGCAGCGTCCGCTCCTCTGGGTCTACCGAGACCCACACCTGACGCTGAAAATACTCATTCGCTGGACGTTTCATCCCCGACAGCCGGCCGAGGTACTTGTAGCGATGATCGATCCCGTCCAGCCACTCGACCAGCCACCCGCTCTGGGTCTCGGCCAATACGACTTTGAGCCGCGGGAAGCGCTCGAAGACGCCGTCGTAGATCATGGTGGTGAACGCCTGGCGCGTGTCGAGGCGCGTCATCATGGAGGAGTACATCAGCTTTGACGCTCCGGCTCTTTTGTACCAGGCGCTCCCCATGTAATTGGCCCAGACCACCAGATGGATACCCACGGGAATCCCTATCTCTTGCGCCTCGGCCCAGAAAGGGTCATAGTACGGATGCCCAAAGCTGCGG
>JANWXO010000259.1 GCA_025057295.1 Candidatus Binatia bacterium
CATCAGCTTTCGGCTATCGCTGCACATCGGCGGTCGTGTGTACGGGCTCTTTCTGAACGACTCGGAAACTCGCCAATCGATTTACCACTCATGTGGTATCCGCTACAAGTAAAAAATCGTGACGAAGCGGTGAAACACTTCTCGAATCACCAAATTGAGTTACGCACCTGGCAAGGCCCTCTTAACGATCCAGACTGCGACATGGAACGTGCCCAGTACCGTCGGGGGAGTTGCCCCATTGGGGAGCAGGTGGGCCGCTATTGCGTAGCGCTGCCAACGATGCTGACAGCAAAGGATCTTGAGCGGATCGTCCTGGTAGCTAAGCGTTATCTTGATATCATTCCTGCCGGAAACCATCCCGACGTACTCTGAAACGCGGCGCTGTGCTCGAGTACCAACCCAACCTTCAGGTGATCGACCCTATGGAAGGCGACTCTGCCCGCGGGGACTGGAACGGAGGATTCGAAGGGGTCGTGAGGCCGCTCTTGCGATGGGACACGCAATGCTCTCTCGAGCAAACCGCGCGGGTAGCTAACGCGTAGGAGATATCGCTCATGAAGCCGCTGGTGAGCGCGATCATTCCGACTCACAATCGCGCGACACTGCTCGCCGAGGCACTGACCTCCGTATACGCCCAGGAGGGGAAAGGGGAAGAGTTTGACCTGGAAGTCATCGTTGTCGACGATGCCTCCTCGGATGCCACACCGGAAGTGGTCGAGCGATTTCCCGAGGCACGATACATTCGATTCGACCGCAACCGCGGACCTTCGGCAGCCCGCAATGCAGGCATTGCAGCCAGCACGGGAACGTACATTTCGTTCTTGGACGACGACGATCTGTGGACGCCGCAGCGGCTGCGCGTGCTGGTCCCGGTCTTGGAAGCCGATCCTGAGCCCGGAGTTGCGTATGGTCAGGTCGTCGAGAGGTTTGAAGGGAGAGAATCCGTTGGGCCTCACCGGGCACCGTCCGGGAGGATCTTCCGTCAGGTCCTCATGGGTTTCCTCCCTCCTATATGGAGCATGCTAATCCGCCGGCAAGTGCTTGAAACAGCAGGAGGCTTCGACGAGACTTTGTGGACCGGTGAAGATTACGATATGGCCTTACGCCTGGCATTTCATACCCCGTTTCAGTTTCTGCCTGAGCCTGTATCTATCTACCGGCTGTCGAGAAAGGCTAGTTTATGGATGAGAATTCTGGCTGAGGATGCCCAGGTCGGCATAGACTATAGTTTACGTGCACTCGAAAAGGCACTTGCGTTGCTGCCGGACTCTCAAGAGTACGAAGATCTGAAACTGGAAGCACGCGCCCGGAATATATTGTGGCTTGCAGGGGACTTTGGACGTGTCGGCAACTTTACCCGGATGTACGAGCAACTACGCATTGCACTGGGCATGTTTCCAGCGCTGATCGAAGACCGCGCGGAACGATCGCGGTTCATCAATATGGCGCACCACCTCGCGAGCGCGTCGCCTTCGCCAGTGGGAGCGATTCAGACCTTCTGTGCGGAGATGAGCCGCTACCGACAGCGTAGCTTCAAATCATGGCTGGGCGCGCGAGCGCTGTGCGCCGACATTTGGCTGACAACCGCCCGCCAGCTCTGGTCCACTTCTTCCTCTCGATGGCAAGTTGGATACGCCGCAGCGCGTTCCCTGCTCTATAGCCCTGTGCCGATCATGCGGACTCTCGGCGGTCTTTTCATTCCTGCCCCCCTGAAACAGGCCCTGCGACGATTCGTGCCAGGATAATTCCAAAGAGAACTGCAGGAAGACCCCTAGGGAAAACATTATGCACCATACCCTCCACCCTGTCCGACAACCGTCGGGAAGCGCTTCACTCCCTTCAGCCACGCGCACTGCCCCGGTGGTACACATCGAGCCCTCCCACGGCTGGAGCTCGCTCGACCTGCGCGAACTGTGGGCCTATCGCGAACTCCTCTATTTCCTCACCTGGCGCGATGTGAAGGTGCGCTACAAGCAAACCGTGCTAGGTGCGGCATGGGCTATCATCCAGCCGTTCTTCACTATGGTGGTGTTCAGTCTGTTCTTCGGCACACTCGCCAAGGTGCCTTCGGACGGGATTCCCTATCCGATTTTCAGCTATGCCGCCCTGGTGCCGTGGAGCTTCTTCGCCTATGGCCTCAACCAGTCCTCGAACAGTCTGGTCGGAGAGGCCAATCTGATCAAAAAGGTCTATTTCCCCCGCCTGATCATTCCGCTGGCCAGCGTGCTGTCGGGGGCGGTCGATTTCGTGCTGGCTTTCCTCGTATTGCTGGGCATGATGCTGTACTACGGGATCGTCCCGACCGTCAATGTCTGGACGCTGCCGTTCTTTTTTGTCCTGGCGATGGTCACCGCGCTAGGCGTCGGCCTGTGGCTGTCGGCGCTCAACGTACAATTTCGCGACGTGCGCTACGTCGTGCCGTTTCTGGTGCAGTTCTGGATGTTTTCCACCCCGATCGCCTACCCCAGCAGTTTGCTGCCGGAGCCATGGCGAACGCTCTACGGTATCAACCCCATGGTCGGCGTGGTCGAGGGCTTCCGTTGGGCCTTGTTGGGAACGAATACCGCTCCTGGCCCCATCGTCATCGTGTCGACCTGCGTGGCGCTGATGTTGTTCATCGGCGGTGCGTTCTACTTCCGCCGCCTGGAAAAGACGTTTGCCGACGTGGTGTAGAAAATCATCCCAGCTCCCCTGATCTCAGGTTGCACATGAACCGACAAGAGCTGACTGCTTCCCCGCTCGTGACGATCGCGATCCCGACGTACAACCGGGCTGACGGATATCTCCGCCAGGCCCTGGAAAGCGCCTGCAGGCAAACGTATCCCCACCTGGAGATTCTGGTGGCGGATAACTGCTCGACGGATCACACCGCTGCCCTGGTCGCCAGCCTGGGGGACCCGCGGATCCGCTACGTGCGACATCCGGTCAATATCGGTGCAGCCAGGAATTTCAACTTCTGCGTGCAGGAAGCCAAGGGCGACTATTTTCTGCTGCTCTGTGACGACGACCTGATCGATGCCGATTTTGTCGAGACGTGTCTCGCAGCGGTACGGCCCGGCACTGATGATATCGGCATCATCTGTACCGGAGTCCGTGTGATCGATGCCAACGACCGCGTGATATACGAATGCCCCAATATGGCTGGTGGTTGTCCCACCGCCGATTTCTTTTGCGGCTGGTTCAGCGGGAAGACAGCGATCTACCTCTGCAACACCCTCTTCCGTACCGCCAGGCTGCGGGACATCGGCGGGTTCCAGTCCAGGCATTATCTGTACGACGACAGCATGGCCGTGATGCGATTGGCTGCCACCTACGGCCGGATCGATATTCCGCATGTGAAAGCGAGCGCCCGTTTACACCACGCCCAGCTCGGCTTCGCCTCCAGAGTCGGTGACTGGTGTGAGGAGTCACTACTGTTGCTGGAGCTGATGTGTGCGCTGGTGCCGGACCGGCAAGATACAGTGCGCCAGGCTGGAAGGCGGTTTTTTGCCCGGGCGAACTACTCCCGCGCTCAGATGGTACAGTCCTCTTTCCAACGCCTGCTGGCGTATTGGCTCGTGTTCCGCACGTTCCGCTGTCTTCCTTCGTTCTACCACCTGTATCCCCAGAGATTACAAGGTTTGAGAACGAAGGTGAAACACCTGCTCGGCATCAAGGCAGCAAAGGGAAGGTTGGGCATAGAATCATGAGGATCGCCTTTCTGGTCGACATATTCCCCAAACTGTCCGAGAGCTTTATCCTCGATCAAATTACCGGCTTGCTCGACCGTGGGCACGAGGTCGACATCTTTGCCGTCACCCGTGGCCGTGAGACCACAGTGCATCCGGATGTAGAGAAATATCGCCTGTTGGAACGGACGTATTACGTCGATATGCCCCACCGCAAGTGGCAGCGGCTCCGTACCGGCCTGAGCATCGTGTTAGCCCAGTTCCCTCGTCACCCCGCGGTGGTGCTGCGGACCTTGAACGTGTTTCGCTTCGGCAGACACGCCGTATCGTTATGGTTGTTGCACCTGGCTGCTCCTTTCCTCGACAAGGGACCGTACGATGTCCTTCACTGTCAGTTCGGGCCGAACGGCAATCGTGGGTTGCTGCTCAAAAAGCTCGGGGTAGTTGACGGCAAACTTGTCACCACATTTCATGGCAACGACCTGCCGCCACCACACCGGCTCCAGTATGGATCGCGTGTCTATGACCAATTGTTCGCCGGTGCTGATCTCATCTGTTGTGTCTCCGCCCATATCAAAGAACAGTTGGTTGCGCTGGGCTGTGAGACACACAAAATTGTCGTGCACCGTGCAGGCGTGGATACACAAAAATTTCCCCTGCGACCGCCCACGCCTGCCCGAGATGGGACAGTGCGGGTGTTGACCATCGCTCGTCTGGTAGAAAAAAAAGGAGTCGAATACGGTATTAGGGCAGTGGCAACACTCATTGCACGATACCCCCAGCTCGAATATCGCATTGTCGGCGACGGTCCCTTGCGGGAAGAGCTCACCCATCTTATTGCCTCCCTGGGAGCCGAGCACCATATCACCCTGCTGGGCTGGAAGCAGCGAGAGGAGATTGTCGAGCTTTTGCAGCGTAGCGATATCTTATTAGCTCCTAGCGTCACTGCCGCGAAAGGAGATCCTCAGGAAGGAATACCCG
>JANWXO010000025.1 GCA_025057295.1 Candidatus Binatia bacterium
ATGACAGGCGAGCGCTCGGCTACGACGTGATAGCCGGCGGTCCGTAGTGCCGTGACGACCTGGGCGATGTGTGCCGGGCCGTGTGTTTCAAGGGTGAGGGTGATTTCCGACTCGCCGATCTCGGCGTGGCTGAAGCCGCGGGTATGAGCGATCTCCTGAATATTAGCCCCCTGATCCGCTACCAGGGTGCAGACCCGGGCAAGGGCACCGGGGCGGTCGGGGACGATGAGGCTGAGCCGCACCAACCGTCCCTCTTGGACCAAGCCCTTTTCGATCACACGGGCGATCACGTTCATATCGATATTCCCGCCCGACAGCACGAGAACAACGGTGCGTCCGGCCAGCTGTAAAGGGCAATGGAGCAGTGCCGCCAGGGTAGTGGCGGCGGCTCCCTCAACCACAGTTTTCTCGTGTTCCAAGAGCAGCACGATGGCGTGGGCGAGTTCGGCTTCGCTCACTGTGACCACGGCATCGACATACCGCCGGACCAGGGGGAGGGTCAGATCCCCGACTCTGCGCACGGCGATCCCGTCTGCGATCGTCGCGGCGGGTGGGAGTCCCACAGGTGTTCCTGCCTGCAACGCCTTTTTCATACTGGGGAGCCGCTCGGCTTGGACGCCAATGACCCGTCCGCCGAACCCGCTTTCTTTGAGTGCCACGGCAACGCCACCGATCAGTCCTCCTCCACCGACCGGGACGAGAACAGCCTCCATCTCGGGAGCTTGTTCGAGCAGTTCCAGCCCTAGCGTCCCCTGTCCGGCGATCACTGCCGGGTCATCGAATGCAGGAATGAAAACACTCCCGCGCTCGCGCTGGAGCTGTTGCGCTGCCGCCAACGCCTCCTCGAAGTCCGTCCCGGTGAGAATCACCTCAGCGCCGTAGCGCTGGGCCCAGGAGACTTTCACCAGCGGGGCAAAGCGCGGCATCACAATGGTCGCACGTATGCCCAGACGCTGGGCGTGAAAAGCGACCGCGAGCCCATGGTTGCCAGCACTGGCTGTAATCACCCCTTTTCCCTGCTCTTGCGCATCGAGCGAGAGCAGCTTGTTGAGGGCCCCCCGCTCCTTAAAGGAGCCGGTCATCTGCAAGTTATCCAGCTTGAACAAGACGCGCGCTCCGGCCATCCGGCTGACCGTTTCGGAATAGGCACAGGGAGAGTAGTAGATCGCGCCTCCTATGCGCGCCCGTGCAGCTTGCACCTCGGCAAGGGTCACCATAGTGGCCCCTTTGTAGCGCAGCGTCCTCGCGCTGCCAACCGGCTCTGTCTACTCTCCTTCCTCGGTTTTACCGCCCTCTGAGCTGCCGTGTTTCTTCAGGACGGGAGCGGCGGCGAGGAAGAGAAACATGATGAGGGCGTTGAGAGTGCCGAGGATGTACATCCCGTAGGCGATGGCGAGTCCCACCGCTGCGGCCGACCATAAAGTGGCCGCGGTGGTCAGTCCGACTACCCGTCCTCGATGACGCAGGATCACGCCTGCCCCGAGGAAACCGACGCCGGAGACGACCTGGGCAGCGATGCGTGTCGAGTCGGTGTTGCCGCTGGCGTAGAGGGAAACAAGCCCGAAGGTACAGGCTCCCAACGAGACAGCAGCAAAAGTACGAATGCCCGCCCGGCTGCCGCGCGACTGCCGTTGCCAACCGATCAGTCCACCCAAAAGGGCGGCGACCACGCTGCGCGCCACCATGACGATTTCCGTCTCCCACTCCATCGCTCTTCGCTCTACGAGAAGCGAGAACGGAACACTCGCTGACGGCGGGTGCCGCTGGCGAGCGCGCGGAACAATACGCCGCGGAACACCATCAGGAGAAACAAGGCGAAGGCGCTGACGATGGTCCAGAGCGCGTCGAGGGGTGAAACCCAAAACATCCCCCTGATACCGAGGGTGGGGAACGAGAGGGTGCCGATCTGTAACGGCAGCATGAAAAGAGGAAGCGGAAGGAAGAAAAACGAGAACGCCGCCAGCGCGATGAGGGGGAGGAACCATTCGATCCCGCTTTCGCGCAGGAACTGTACGCTCTCCTGTAACATGGTGAGCCCTTCGCTCCGACCCTGGTAAATGATCTCGGGGATGGGGTTGAGGATGATCAGGAGCACCAGGTTGATCAGCGTGAGGAGCGCCTGGCCGCTGGGGACCGGTGGAACCAAGAAGGCCAGCAGCTGGCGTACCACAAAAAGAAAGAACATGATGGTAATGACCGAGGCGAGGTAGGGACGCCAGCTGTCCAACAGATCCCGTGGGCGTAGGCGGTGGCTCCTGACGACCCCCGCCAGGAAGTAGAGATAGGAACTGGTACACAGCGCCAGCACCAGACCCAGGAGAAAGCCCCCGACGATGCCGAGGGGGGCCAGGAGCGTCACAGCGATGAAAAACAACGAGGCATACAGCAACGGCAGCAGTCCGACCCACCAACTCTGCCGCACTTTCTGCCAGGTTTCGCGTGCTGCCTCTTGGTAGAGGCGCAGGGTTGCGGTCACAAGGGCGCCCCAGTCCATGTCTCCTCCAGGAACCCCCTGCTTGATCAGAATGGGTTCCTTGCTTTTCCGCAGGCCGTCTTACCACGTGGGTGCGAGGAAGAAAATTCCCCGCAGCGATAGATGCCTGCTGAAGAGAGAGCGAGCATGGAGGGTGGGAGCAGCGGGATTCACGAACGGGGAAGGGCCAGAGAACAGGCCAAGCAGGCTGCCCAACCGGGCAGCCTCTCGGTTATTGCTTGAGTTGTTGGATCACTGAGTTCGCATCCCAGTAATCATGTTGCGAGGCGATCTTCCCGTTCTTGAAGGTCAACACCGACACGCCTTTCACCGTTGTCTCTTTGCCTTTGGCCGGGATGCCGAGGAAGTCGCCAGCGTGTTTTGCCGTCCATGTCCACTCGACGGCACCACCAGTTTCGTTGCCAGTATAAGCGGTTACCGTGAACACGTGTTCTCCGGCACCAGGCGCAGTGAGGCCAGCAAAGAATTTGCGCAACTCGGCGATGCCATTGCAACGATGGGCGAAGGTCACGTCCTCGAATTGGACGTCCTCGGCGTACATACTGAGCACTTTTTCTATCCCGGCTGCGGTGAAGTTACCCAGCCACTCTTTGGCCCATGCGAGATTCATAACACACCTCCTGGGGGAGAGATTCCACCCTACTCTGCCGGTTCATATTTGATGAGGACCCGCGACCCGTTTGCCAAACCGTCGCGGAAGCTCTTTTCGTAGGAGGACCAGCCGTCGGGGTATTTTTTGGCAAAGGTTTCGAATAGCACCTTGTTGACCTCCGCGTCTTTCACGATCGACCCGCGCGCGACAAATGAAGGACCATCGGGAGTGCCGATAGCGATTTTGGCCTTTGTACGCCCGGCCTGGATGCGTTTGACCCGGTGGGTCGTTGTAGGAGAAGCCACCCAGACCGCTCCCTGATACGGCATGAACCAAATCTCTGCGGCTTTGCCAAAAGAGCCGTCTTTGCGCTCGCTCTGAATGTACACGTATTTGCTGGAGTCGAGCGCCTGCTGGAGTTCGGGGGAGAGAGAAGCCCCCTGCGTCGGGGCGGCAAAGAGCACAGGACACAGCAGAATAACACCGAATATGAGTGGCCACCGCTGTCGTTGCATAAAGGGGTGTCCTCCTTCGGAAGCAGTTTCTTTTCGCTATAGTTTCATTCGGATCCTGCGGTCGTCTGTCCAGCGCCTGGTACTGAGGGAGCGGGAGCAATGACCGTGACCGATTTGATCACGACCGGTTCCAGCGGCACATCGGCATGCATACCTCTGCGACCAGTCGGCACCTGCTCGATTTTGCGCACCACGTCCATCCCTTCGATCACTCTGCCGAAGACGGCGTAGCCGACACCGTCCTGGGCCTTGTCACGATCGAGAAAGTCGTTGTCTTTGACGTTGATGAAGAATTGGGAGGTCGCGCTGTCGGGCACCGAGGTGCGTGCCATCGCGATGGTGCCGGTACGATTCTTCAGGCCATTCCCGGCTTCGTTTTTGATCGGCGGTTTGGTCGGTTTCTGCTCCATCGTGGCGGTAAAGCCCCCACCCTGGATCATGAAGCCAGGGATGACGCGATGAAAGATCGTCCCATCGTAGAATTTGTCGTTGACATAGGAGAGAAAATTCTTCACCGTTTCTGGTGCGTCTTTTTCGTACAACTCGATCTTGATGTCGCCCATTGAGGTAGACATGAGTACCACCGGGCCCCCTCCTTGCGGTTGACTATCTGCCTCGGTGCAGCCGGGCAGGGTCAGAAGACACGCGGCAACACATACTAGCAATCGGGATGCGCCCCGCATCGCTCGCGCTCCTTTGCTCTCCCCCAGAACATCCGTACGGAACTGTTGCACTTGCACGCTGTTCTAACCCAGGACGCGAAAGAAAGAAAGCCCCTGTCTGGGGGGCAGGCTCACTCTCGCTCAATCGCCCAGGGTTTTGAGATAGTGGATAACCTCACTGAGCGGGACCACATCGCCATACTTGGAGCCGATGTCGAAGAGGTTCGCTTCGTGCGGCTCGCGCGCGCGGTCCCCGACCGCTTCGAGGGGCACGATAGGACGGAAGCCATGGGCGAGGGCATCCATCACCGTCGCCCGTACGCATCCGCTGGTGGTGCAGCCGGTGACGATCAGTGTGTCGATCCCTTTCATCGTCAGTGTCGAGGCCAGGTAAGTGCCGAAGAATGCCGAGGCGTACTTTTTCACGATCACGAGGTCTGTCGGGTGACGATCGAGACGGGGATCTAATTCGACCAGCTCGCTGCCCAAAGTCAGCAGGCGGAGAGAGGGAGCTTTTTGCGGCCACAAGCCCGCATCGTCTTGGCGATGGGGGTCATAGCCAACTACGGTGAAGATCACCGGTCGGTGTTTCTTGCGGGCGGCAGCGATGAGCATGTTGGTGGCTGCGACGACGCTATCGAGATTCCCGGCCAGCGGCGAGCGTTCCGGGACAGTGAAGCCAATTTGCAAATCGATCACGGCGACCGCAGGGTGTTTCCCATAGCCTAGGGGATGCCCAAGTTGGGCGCGTTGATAGATGAGATGTTTGTCTTCTGGTTGTGACATACAGCCTCGCTATGGCACGTAAGCGGTGTGACCGTTGCCTTGCACCGCTGTGCGTATATCTGCTCGACAATACCTCGCTCCCTTGCCGGGAATTGCTGAGCGTCGAGACACGATTATCCCGCGGGGCAGGACCGATTGTCAACGTGAAGGGGCTGAACAGAGGCTCGGGGGGCAAGGGAAAACCGGAGGCTCTGGAGCAAGAGGAACAGGCACGCTATATGCCATGTGCCGAGAGGAAACAACCGGACCAGCGAAGAAGGAGGGAACTATGGCGGTCAATGCCGATATCAGCGAAACGCAGGTTAGAGAGTTCTTCACGACTTTGAGTAATTGGGGCAAGTGGGGACCGACAGATCAACTGGGCGCGTTGAATTACATCACGCCGGAAAAACGCAAACAGGCAGCCGCTCTCGTACAAGAAGGCTATGCAGTTTCCCTTTCCTTGCCGCTGGCCACGCAGCCGGGGCCGAACAACCCCACGCCGGTCATGCATCTGATGATGCAAACCGGCGCGCCGAACGAAGAGGGTATGGTCCCGGTCCCGTACAGCGCTGACTATTTCGCCATTGCGCCGCACGGGTTGGCGAATACCCACCTGGACGCTCTCTGCCACGTCTTTCATCAGGGCAAGATGTACAACGGTTATCCGGCGAGCGAGGTCACGGCTCAGGGAGCCCGCAACGGTGCTATCGATGCCCTCCGAGACGGAATCATCTCTCGCGGGGTGTTGATCGATATCCCGCGTCTCAAGGGTCGAGAGTGGTTAGAGCCGGGTGAAGCGATCGCGCCTGCTGACTTGGAAGCGGCGGAACAGGCCGGGCATTTTCGGGTCGAGGAAGGGGACGTGCTGTTCGTGCGGACCGGCAGGCATGCGCGTCAGAAAGCGCAAGGAGCCTGGGATGGGCTGCGAGAGGGGATGGCAGGCCTGGGGGCTGCGTGCTTGCCGTGGTTGCACGCCCGCAAGGTGGCAGCTCTCGGTTCGGATGGAGCGAGTGACGTCCTCCCTAGCGGGTACGAGAAAATCCTGCTCCCTATCCACGCGGTTGCCCTCGTGGCGATGGGGCTGCACTTACTCGATAATTGCGATTTGGAACGGCTGGCTGAGGCGTGTGCGCAGCGCGCGCGTTGGACGTTTCTCGTGGTGGTCTCGCCGCTTGTGCTCTTGCGCGGGACCGCCTCGCCGGTGAATCCGTTAGCGGTGTTTTAAAGGTATCGGAGGGAAAACGCGATGCAGGGACTTGCAGGGGTGCGTGTACTCGAACTGGGCACTATGGTGTCCGCCGCCTATGCAGCCAAGTTGATGGCAGACCTGGGAGCAGAAGTGATCAAGGTCGAGGAACCGCAGGGAGATCCGGCACGCCAGCGGGGACCGTTTCCTGGCAACGTGCCGCACCCGGAAAAGAGCGGGCTCTTCCTGGCCTTGAATACTAACAAACGCAGCGTGATGCTCAATCTACGCCGGGCAGACGATGCCCAACACCTCCGCCGTCTTGTCTGCTGGGCGGAGATCCTCGTGCACAATTATCCGCCGCCGCTGATGAAGCAGCTGGGGATCAGCTACGAGGAGTTTCGCCGGCTCAATCCCCGCCTGGTCATGTGCTCGATGACGCCCTTTGGACTGAGCGGTCCCTACCGGGAGTACAAGGCGTACGAGCTCACCTTGGCGCACGGGGGCGGATGGGCCTGGCTGAGTCCGGGGGCGTCGGAACGGGCGGATCTTCCGCCGCTGAAAGCCTTCGGGCACCAGGCGGACTTCCAAGGCGGATTAGCCGCAGCCGTGGTGACCTTGGGTGCCTACTACCGGACGCTCAGCACCGGGCTGGGAGAACATATCGACCTCTCGGTGCAGGAGTTCGTCGCCTCGTTTTTGGAGCAGAACTTTGTCTACTATACCTACCGCGGCTTGGTAGCCTCGCGTCTGGGGAAGCGGCTGCTGTATCCCTGGGGAATTTTTCCCTGTCGCGACGGCTTGATCTTTCTCATCTGTGTGGAGCAGGACCAGTGGGAACGACTGGTCGATCTGATGGGGAATCCAGAGTGGGCCACGTGGGAGATCTTTGCCGATCCCTTCAGGCGGGGCGAGAATGCCGACGTCTTGCACCCCTACATAGCCGAGTGGATCCGAGAGTGGACAGTGGAAGAGCTATGGCGGGTTGGGCAGGAACGGCGTATTTGTTTCTCGCCCGTCTTCTCCATGGCCGAACTGGCCCGGCAAGAACAGCTCCATGCGCGGCGTTTCTTTGTCGAGGTTACCCATCCGCAGGCCGGGACACTGACCCACCTGGGACCGCCATACCAGCTGCGCGATCCATGGTGGAGCATCCGTCGTCCTGCCCCCCAGCTCGGCGAACATACGCGCGAGGTACTGGCTGAGGTCAGAGCGGCTCAGGGGCAACAAACCGATCCCCTCCCTACTGCTGCCACACCTGCTCTCCCCCTGCACAACATACGCGTGGTGGATTTTAGTTGGGCCTGGGCCGGCCCGTTTTGCACCATGCACCTCGCCCACTTGGGCGCTGAAGTGATCAAGATCGAATCCCACATCCGGCCCGACCTGGGGCGACGAGTACCCATTTATCCAACCGGTATGGAACCGGGACTGAATCGCTCAGGCTACTTCAACCAGTGGAACCAGGGCAAAAAGAGTATCCTGCTCAACTTGCAAAAGCCCGAGGCGATCGAGATCGCCAAGCAGCTCATTGCCCGCTGCGATGTCGTGGTAGAGAATTTTGCCACTGGTGTGATGGAACATCTCGGGCTGGGATATGACGAGCTTAAGCGATTGAAACCGGGTCTCATCATGGCGTCGATCTCTGGGTATGGTCACAGCGGTCCGCAGAGGAAATATATGGGCTACGGTCCAGCGGTCGCTCCCCTTGCTGGCCTGTCTTCTCTGACCGGCTACGTGGGAGGCGGACCGCAGGAAGTCGGAATCTCCTACGGGGATCCCAACGGAGGCATTACTGCTGCGGTTGCCATCTGTGCGGCCCTGGTCGCGCGGCAACGCACCGGCAAGGGGCAGTATATCGACGTGTCCCTGTGGGAAGGGGTCGCGGCGCTGATGCACGAAGGGTGGATGGACTACATCATGAATGGCACGCAGCCCGCCCGTATGGGGAATCGTGACCCCTGGATGTCGCCGCATAACTGTTTCCGCTGCGCCGGAGAAGACGAGTGGGTCACCATTGCGTGCGGCACCGAGGAAGAATGGCAGGCACTCTGCCAGGGAATAGGGCAGCCGGAGCTGGCGACCGATCCGCGTTTTTGTACGGCCTCTGCTCGCAAAGCGCACGAGGACGAACTCGAAGCAATCTTGACGAGCTGGACAGAAACACGCAGCAAATGGGAAGTGACCCAGAGACTGCAGGCTGTAGGAGTGGCAGCCTTTCCTTCGATGAACAGCAAGGACCTTGCCGAAGATCCGCATCTCAACGCGCGCGACTTCTTCGCACGGCTGCCACATCCAGAGGTCGGGGTGCAGACACACACCGGTATCCCGTGGCGGTTCACCGCTGCACCCAACGGGGTACGTGCTCCTGCGCCGCTATTGGGTGCCGACACCGACGCGGTGCTGCGGGACCTGCTCGGATTGTCACCGCAAGAGCTCGCACGGCTAAAGGAGACCCAGGTGCTCTATTGACCTTCTGCCCTGCTGTGGGGACCTTCTCTTGTCTCTTGCACCGCAGCAGGCTATAGCCTGTCAGGAAGGCTGTCGGCATGAGTAAGGAAGCGGTGTGAGCCTGGCCCTCTGTCCGTCAGCACAGGTGACTGCTCTACGGGCGTGGGCTCGTCACCGGCAGCAGAAGCCGAAGGTTGTGAACATTGGAACAGGAGAACGCTATGGAGTACCGAGCTTTTGGTCAGACGGGCATGCAAGTATCGGCGATTGGCTTTGGATGTTGGGAGATTGGCGGCGGGTACGGCTCGATCGAGGAGACGCAGTTCATCCAGGCCGTGCATCGTGCGCTCGACCTCGGTGTGAACTGTTTCGATACGGCAGAGGCGTACGGCTTTGGCGCATCAGAGCAGTCGTTGGCCAAGGCTTTGGGGACGCGCCGCAAAGAGGCCATTGTCGTGACCAAGTTCGGAGTCGGCTACCGCGAGGCCCCCAACTTCCGGGATAGTAGCCGCCAGCGTGTTATGGCCTCTATTGAGAAGAGTTTGCAGAATTTACGCACGGACTACGTCGATGTCTACTTGGTGCACTGGCCAGATGTCAATACACCGCTAGAGGAGACCATGCGTGCGCTCGATGACCTCGTGCAGCAGGGCAAGGTGCGCGCCATCGGGGTCTCCAACTTTCGCCTCGCCCAGCTGGATGCCTGCATGCGCATCCGACGCGTCGATGTCGTCCAGTATGGCTGGAACATGTTCGATCGGCGCATGCAGAGAGAGATCTTTCCTTACTGTCGGGAGCACAATATCGGGGTGATGGCCTATGGCTCGCTGGCGTATGGTCTGCTCACGGGGACCTTTACCGAAGGAATGGAGTTTGGCAACGATGACTGGCGTTCTCGTCGCGGTCGGATGGGAGCGATCAATCTCTTCCAACACCTTTTTGGCGAGCAGTACTTCCCGAAAAACCTGCGTGTGGTGGAAGAGCTGAAAGGCCTGGCAGCGCAGTACGGGAAGACGTTGCCGCAATTCGCCTTGCGTTGGACGTTGACGAACCCGGTGATCAGTACGGCCTTGGTGGGCTGTCGTACGCCGGCAGAAGTGGAAGAAAACCTCGGTGCCCTGGGATGGACGATTGCCGACAGCGATATGCAGAAAATCGATGAGATCTTTGCCCGTCACGGCGTCAACCCGGCGCCGGACGTATGGTTGGAGAAAATTTAGATCGCCTGACTAGCCAGCCGTCGGCAACCTCTGTGCAGTCGTTCTCCTGCGCGGGAACACTCTGGACGGGCCAACTACAGGGCAAACCTGTAGCCGAGTGGGCTTTCTCGCGGAGCGGGCGTGAGGTGTAGAGTATCTTGGCAAGGGGGCTATTCAGGCACCGTCTGCAACTGCTGGCTGTGCAGTTGGTTGCCATACGCGGTACGGCCCCAATCGGGTCATGAGCAGTCCGGCCAGGAGGGAGGCTGCGACGAATATACCCAGCGCCAGTCGATACGAACCGGTGAGGTCGAAGCTCCCTCCCATCAACAGGGGACCGGTCACAGCACCGAGGCCGAACGCTGCAAAGGCATACCCGTAGATCTCGGCGAACGCCCGCAGACCAAAGTAGCGGCTGACTCCATAGGCCATGAGGTCTCCTTCCGCCCCTAAGCCCAATCCCAAGAGAATGGCTGCTAGAAAAACCACTCCTCCTGCGGCTTCGCTCCACAGCAGGAAAATTCCTCCAGCCGTACCGCAGAAGAAACAGACCGCTACCGGCGGCGTGAGAAAGCGGTCCAACAGGTAGCCCGTTCCCACCCGCCCCAGCAGCACCGCCCCGCCGAGCAGGGAAGTCGCGAACGCTGCGCTCTGGGTCGAAAGACCACGGTCGGTCAGCAACGGCACCAGATGGATGAGACAGCCATGGACACTGGCCGAAACCAGAAAAAACGCGGCGAGCATCAGCCAGAAGGCTGCCGTTCGCAACGCTTCCGCGCCGCTCAAGCCTGGCTCGGGGTGGTGTGATTGTGCCGCCTCTGCGTGTACCAAGGGTGCTCCGTCTGGCCCTAATCCGAGCAGGTGTGGCGTTTCTTTGAGGAAAAACCCGACCACCGGGAGAGCCACGACGATCACCAGAAGACCCAGGTAGAGATAGGCGTGGCGCCAGCCGACGGCAGCGATGAGGGTTTGTGCCAACGCAGGCGTGATCAGCGTGCCCAACCCGACCCCGACCATCGCCACCCCTAAGGCCAAACCCCGTCGCTTGTCGAACCAGCGGGAGATCACGCTGGCGTAGGGGAGAGGAGAGGTCCCGACACCGACGATCCCCAGCAGGAGATAGACGGTATAGAAGTGCCACAGGCTGGCCGAAAGGAGAGAGAAGGACATCACCCCCAGGCCGAAACCGACGACCGAGGAGAGAATGACCCGACGCGCGCCGAAACGATCCACCAACCGGCCGACGAGCGGTGAGATGCCGCTCAGTAGGAGGATCGACAGAGAAAACGCGAGAGAGGTCTGGGCGCGACTCCAGCCGAATTCCTGACTCAGCGCTTTGAAGAAGACACCGAAGGTAAAGCTGATAATCGGGCCGTAGCCAACGAGTGACGCAACCGCCGCTGCCAGCACCACCCACCAGCCATAGAAGACCTGCTGCCTTTCGTGCTGTGTCGACGCCACGCGCGTGTCCCTTCTTTGCCGCGGGTTGTAACGGATCTGACGCGAGGGCGGATCATGCGGTGTCGCTGTCCGTTCTTCCCTGCCGCCCACGCGAGGCAGGTTCCTATACTGCTGAGCTGGAGAGATGTCAAGCACAAAACGTCGCACCCCGTGCCCCTTTTCTCCTCGCTCTGCTTGCCTGTCAGGGGTGCCTGCGTGGATCGGGGGAGCGGATGTGGGAAGGTGCGTCTGGCGGTATCGAGGAAGAGCGGGGGAAGGAAAGGAGGCAAAGCTTCCCCCGCTCCGGGGGCGATGCGGCCGTTATCGACTCAGACGATGCGCCAGAGAAAAAATTCGGTCCGGCGAGGCCATCCCTCCTTATTGCATGGCTCGGGCTGCTCGCCCAACGTCGGCAGTCCGCCAACACCGAAGGCGGAATGCATCGCAGTGCGAGCACGATCAGCGCAGGAACGAGCACAAGGTCGTCTACATGGCCAATGAGGGGGAGAAAATCTGGGATGAGGTCAAAGGGAAGCAGGATATAGCCGATTGCCAGGCCTAACAGGATTTTTGCGACGAGGGGGACACGGGGATCTGTCCGTACGAGGCGGTAGACGGCGAGCTCGCGTTTCATGCTGCGTGCGACGGACTCCAGCGTGCGGAACAGGCTGGCGATCATACGTTAGGGTGTAACCTCTATATAAGAGAGCAGCTCGGGCAGGCGGGCGATGACCACGTCGGCCTCGACCGACCACGGGGGTGTTGTCCCGTTGGTCAATAACACCGTCATGGCCCCGGCGGCCCGTCCTGCTTCGATATCATGGCGAAAATCGCCGACCATGAGAAGACCATCGATAGGGATGCGCAACCGCTGCGCCGCATAGTAAAGGCAGGCAGGATCAGGTTTGGGCGGGGCATCGTCACGGGCCACGTACACATCGACTTCGATGCCCAGCTTGGCGCAGACGGCCAGCAGGGAGGTACGACTGTTGCGCGTGACGATGGCGAGCGGCAACCCTACAGCGCGCAACGCCTGCAACACGTCCTGCGCTCCCTCGTTCCACGCGACGTTTGCTACCCCGTCTTGTTCGAACTCTTCGATGATGTGCAGCGCTCGCACCTGTTGAGCAGGCGGGAGCTGCCGCAGCCACTGCAGGATGTCCGGCTCCGTCGTGCCCAGCCGCTGCCGCAGCCGCTGAAAATCCAAATGTGGTCGCGTCAGGGTACTGTCCAAATCGAACGCGACCCCGCGCAGAGGCCGATGGGTCTTGTTCAGTTTGATGGTGATCGTTGGCACGAAGAATCCACCGCAGACAGCACGGGCATGTCGTGACGCTGCTGCTCCGTCTGCATCACCGCGCGGAAACCGGGATCGTCTTGCGCTAGATCAATGTCCCGCCGCTGATGTTGAGGATCTGCCCGGTGACGTACCCGGCCTGATCGGAGGCAAAATAGGCGCATGCCTCGGCAATCTCGTGTGGGGAGCCGATCCGGCCGACGGGGGTCTCTCGCCTGAAGCGGTCCAGCTGTTCTGTAGCCAGGTTGGCCAAAATGGGCGTGTCGACCAAGCCTGGAGCGACGGCGTTCACCGTGATCCCGACGGCGGCTACTTCGCGTGCGAGCGCTTTGACGAACCCGTGGGTGCCGGTTTTGGCGGCGGCGATATGGGTCATCTCGGCATAGCCGGTCAGCCCCGAGATGGCCGTCACACAGACGATCCGGCCCCACCGTTGGGCGGTCATTGGACCGATCACCGCGCGGGCACAGTTGAACGTTCCTTTCAAATCCACGGCGAGGACCGCGTCCCACTCCTCTTCCGTCATGGCGAGGAACGGTCGATGGTGGAAAATGCCAGCGTTACTGATGAGAATGTCGAGATGGCCAAAGGCAGCGAGCGCTGTATCCACCATTGCGTGGACCTCAGCGAAGCGACTCACATCGGCTCGGATGCCCAGTGCGCGACGTCCCAGTGCTTCGACCTCCTGGACGACTGCGGCGATCCGCTGTTCATCGCGTCCGTTGATGACGACATCGGCTCCTTCGCGGGCAAAGAGCAAAGCGGTTGCCCGTCCGATGCCCGAACTCGACCCGGTAATCAGCGCCGTTTTACCCTGGAAACGCATACCCCTCTCCCCCTGGTGTTGCTGTCTTTCTGGGTGCCGATCTGTTGCTCCGTGCGATTAGTGCTCGGGACCCCAGGTCGTGCCGAATTCTTCGGCGTTGACGACCTGGCCGGTGACTCCGCTGGCATCCTGACTCGCCAGAAAAATTGCCGCAGGACCGACGAACTCAGGCTCGTGCCACCCCGTCCAGTCGTTGTTCGGCATGGCAAACATCGCTCCTTCGCTCTTGATCGGTCCTGGGTTCAAAGCGTTGACAGCGATGTTGTAGGCCTTCAGCTGGATGGCCAGCCCTTGGGTGAGAAAATTCATTGCAGCTTTCGTCGCGCCGTAGCCGAGGGCAACGCCGTGCGCGAGCATGTGCGGAACGTTTGAGGTAATGTTCAGGATGTTGCCGCATTTGCGCTCGACCATATGGGGCAGAACCGCCTTGGTACAGAGAAACATCCCATTCATGTTGACCTTCATCATGATGTTCCAATGTTTGAAGGGAAGCTGTAGCATGGGAGCGGGAAAGAGGATGGCAGCGTTGTTGACGAGGATGTCGATCCGGTCGAACGCCGTGAGGGTTTCCTTGATCATTCGTTCGACATCTTCCTCGCGGCTGATGTCGCATTTCACAGCGATCGCCTCGGCCCCCAGCGCGCGCAGCGCCTGTACTGTGTCGTGGATAGTCCCAGGCAAACGCGGGTCCTGCACCTGTTCCGTACGGGCAGCAACGACGACCTTGGCTCCTTCCCGGGCAAACGCCAGCGCGATCGCTTTGCCGATGCCGCGGCTGCTGCCGGTGACGATTGCGACCTTGTTGGCGAGACGCATGGTTCCCTCTCTTTACCGAGTCTCTTGGCCGGGAAAGCATAGCGGAAACCGGAGGAGAAGACAAAAGCAGGGCGAGGAGCTGCTGCACCGGGTTTTTGCTCCAGTGAGACCTGGGGGACGGAGAGCGGTGCCGCGGAAGAAAATCCCTGTCGGAGGAATTGCTCTTTGAGGCGAAAAGGCTGTATGTGGCGATCCCTCGGTGTCGGTATCCTGGTCATATCCATAGGCCTTTCGGTGACAGTGCAGTGCGGCGCTGCAGCGGTCGAGCATGCTGCGTGGGATGCCTTGCTCAAGAAGTACGTCGATGACCAGGGCCGGGTGGCCTACCGTGACCTGCAGGCGCACGATCGGGCGACCTTGGTACACTACCTGAGCACTTTAGCTGCAGCGCGCCCCGAGGCGATGACGGAGCATGAGGAAAAAGCGTTCTGGATCAACGCCTACAACGCGGCGATTGTATACGGGGTGCTCAACGGACTCACCGCTGAGGGGATGCTTGCACGACAACGCTTCTTTCGCTGGTACAAGATACGCATCGCTGGGCAAGACCGTTCTCCTGATGAGATCGAGCATCGCCTGCTGCGCGAGAGATTCCGTGATCCGCGTATTCATTTTGCCATTGTGTGTGCCTCGACCAGCTGTCCCAAGCTCCGCCGGGAGGCGTATGTGGCCGAGCGGCTGGAGCACCAGCTCGACGAGGCGACGCGTGAGTTTGTCAACGATCCCGCTCGCAACCGCATTGATCGGCAGCACATCGCTCTGTCGATGATCTTTCAGTGGTTCGCTGCGGACTTTGTGAGCGCGGCAGGATCGGTCACGCACTTTATCGCCCGCTTTGTCGACGCGGACAAACAGGCGATCTTGCAGGCGCATCAGGCTCCATTGACCTATCTGGAGTACGATTGGACTTTGAATGCTCAGCCTGGACAGCGCCCGTTATCGGAGTAGGATTGAGTGCAAGGATCGTTGCAGACAAGGGAGGTGACAAAGCACCGTGCCGACCCCCTTTCTCTCCGAGGTGACTTCTGCGGATATCCGGCGAGAAAAGGCGCGAGCGCGGGAACTCCGCCGTTCGCAGTGGTGGAAGCGGAAATGCGCCGCCGGGATTTGTTATTACTGTCAGCGTCGTGTTCCGCCCAAGGAGCTCACCATGGACCATATCGTTCCGCTTGCGCGCGGCGGCAGATCGACGAAAGGCAATGTCGTGCCTGCTTGTAAAGAATGTAACACCAAGAAGCGGTACGCCCTGCCATGGGAGTGGGAAGGCCAGAGATAGCGCCCTGGGAACTCCCTTGCACCGAGCTATTCCACCCAGTCGACGATATGTTGGTCGAGGTGCTTGAGCAAGGTCGTCTGTTCACGCACGACCTTGCCGCGCACCGAAATGCCGGCGCGGTGCACGGTGTCGGGATCGCCAGACACTAACGGGTGCCACCATGCCAGGCCTTTGCCTTCGGCGATGCGACGGTAGGCACAGGTAGACGGGAGCCAGTGGAACCGAGCCACCTTCTCCGGGGTAAGGACCAGACAGTCCGGGACCAAGCGCGTCCGCTGTGCGTAACGAGTACAGCGGCAGCGCTGGGTATCCAGCAGACGACAAGCGACGCCAGTATAGTAGATCTGTCCGCTCTCTCTATCCTCGAGCTTGTGCAGACAGCACCGACCACAGCCATCGCACAGTGCTTCCCACTCTTCCGGTGTCATTTCTGCCAGGGACTTCGTTTCCCAGAACGGTGGATGGTCAGTTGCCATAGAACCCCTTTCCTGCCGAGATCGGGCAACGCCGAGGCAGCAAGGCACCCTCAGGGGGGTGCTGCCATGGCGCACATATTGGCGAGAGGCGGACAGTCTCAGTCGATTTCCACTTCGACCGCCTCTCCCCTGACGTGTACCGGATACGTGCGGACCGCTTTCCGCGCCGGGCCCCGCACCACGGCGCCGGTTTCCAAGCGGAAGCGTGCGCCATGGGTGCGGCAGGTCACGATCAGGTCCTGCACCCCCCCATCGGCGAGGGGAGACCGATTGTGGGGGCAGACGTTATCGATAGCGAAGAAGCGCTCGCCGATGCGAAACACTGCTATACGCCTGCCTGCGGCGACAAGCGGCACCCCCTGGCCGTCGGGAAAGTCGGAGCAAGAGCCAATGCAGACGCGAATTGCCATACCTGCGCGGTTAGGACAAGGGGGGAGGGGTGGGAAACCCGTACAGCCGGGCTGCGTTATCGTGCACGATCTTCCGTGTATCTTCCGCCGGGATAGCGGCAAAATTTTGCCCGACCTTCTGGCGCGAGAACGGCCACACCCCTTCCGTGTGCGGGTAGTCTGAGCCCCACATCAGATTGTCTACCCCGAGGAGTTCTCTGGTGAGCACGCCAGCCCGATCATCTTCGAAGGTGGCGTAGAACTGACGGTGAAAATAGGTACTCGGCGGGTCGGGCAAACGCGGCTCCATCCACCCTTTGTGGTCGTGCCACCAGTGGTCCATGAATTCCAACGCTGCACCGATCCAGCCGATCCCACTCTCGACCAACGCCCATTTGAGCTTGGGAAAGCGCAGCGGGGCACCACCCCAAATCAAGCGCTGAAGGGTGTCGTTCATCTCGAACTTGATCAGGCCGATGATGATCCCGCCTGCACCCGGACCATGGGCGCGACCAAAGGGTTCGCGACCGCCAATGTGCATACTCGCGACCAGGTTCATCTCTTGCATAGCTGCCCAGAGGGGATCCCAGTCCGGGAGGTTGTAGGGCCGGTCATCGACCCAGGCAGGCAGCATCACGCTGACGAGTCCGAGCTTCGCGCACCGTTCAGTTTCCGCTACCGCCCACTCGATAGGCCCGCGACAGGGAATCATCCCCACCCCTTTCAAACGGTCGGGGTAGGGTTGGCAGAACTCGGCGAGCCAATCATTGTAGGCACGGCAACACGCGTACAAGTACTCGGGGTCTGGAGCGCGCACTAAGGTCAAGCCCACCCCGGGATAAATCACCTCGCCGGAGACGCCGTCGATATCCTGATCCTTCAGCCGTTCGTGCGGGTCCCAGGTGCCTGGGCGGTTGTCCTCGTAGCGGTATCCCTTGGGTTTGGGGATCTCCAGCCCTTGTGCTTTCAGGTCAGCCATCGGCCCTTCGAACGCAAGCGGCCGTGGTCGCAGCCCGTCGATGATGATGTAGTCTCCGGTCTCGTCGAGCGTGGCGATGCGCGGAGCTCTATCTCGCCATTTCCTGTCCATGCGGGTCAGCCACAGGTCTGCTGGTTCGACAATGTGGGAGTCGGCAGAAATTAAACGCCCGGTGTAGGGTTCGGTCATACGGCCTCCTTGCTCTTTGCCTATAGCTGGTGCGCTGCACGCACGCCATAGCCCATACTGGGTTCGCGCTGTACGTTGTGAGTGTGCCCATCAGTGCATCTTCTTCAGCCGCGCATTGCAGCGGCACCGAGCGCGATCTTGTTACAGCGGCAGGTGCCCACCTGGTGCAGCTCGATGACGTTGCCGAAGGGGTCTTGCACGAAGACTTGGTCTGAGTGCTCGCCGACGAGACCCTGGATGCGCCAGTGCCAGATCCCGCGTCGTTCCAACTCTTCGCGCGCTTCTTGAATATTCTCCACCGCCAGCGCGACGTGCGGCAAGGTCGGGTCCTCTTTGGCGCTGCGCGCTAAGGGTGACATGCCCTGCGCTCCCATGAGATGAATCTGCGTTGTGTGCTCACCTTGACCGACATACAGCCAAAAGCCCGGAATGCTCGGGATGTGCGGTCGGCCCGGGTCGATCTGCAAGCCGAGCACCTCGGTGTAAAACCGGCGCGCTTTCTCGACATCTTCGGGCGTCGTCCCGATGCGAATACCATGGTGGTGCAGTTCTACGACTTTGATCGGCATATACTGTACCCTCCTTCTTACCAGATCCCCTGCTGTCAGCACTTGCTATAGCACAAGATGCCGGTGCTGCAGAGGGGTGGCTACAGGTTGTCGGCTGCTGCGATCCATGGTAGAGGCGGAAGGCATCGCGACTCGTGCTCGCGTCGAGAGGGTGAGGTTTCAGTTCCTCTACCGGTCGTGCAAGGAGGGGGTATGGGTGGACCGGTTCGTTATCGCATCGTGGGGATGATCTTCCTCTTGGCCCTGATCAATCATATCGACCGGGCGAACATCTCCATTGCTGCACCGGCGATGATCCAGGAGCTAGGGTGGGATGAAGCCCACTTCGGCATCATTTTCTCTGCCTTTTTGTGGGGATACACGGTCTTCCAATTGCCCGGTGGGTATGTGGCCGACCGGCTCGGCGGTCGCCTGATTCCGTGGCTGTGTGTGGGATGGTCGGTCGCGACTCTGCTCACCCCGCTGGGCGCGCTGGCCTTTTCCCTGATGCTCATCTTGCGGTTTCTCGTCGGCGCGTGCGAGGCACCGATTGTCCCCGCCATGAGTGCGGCCAATGCCGCCTGGGTGCCACGGCATGAGCTCGCACGTGCACAGACGATCATTCCAGCTGCGCTCAACGCTGGCATCATGCTGGGGTATCCGGTAGTCACGGCGATCACCGTCTATTTGGGCTGGCCATGGGTGTTTTATCTCTGTGGCGGAGTGGGGATTCTCTGGGCCTTCATCTGGTTGTGGTACGGACGGGCAACCCCGGAAGAGCATCCGGCTGTATCCCCGGCAGAATTGCACAAGATCCAGAGCGAGCGGGTGCAAGCAGCGACGGCGGACCCGAACTGGGGGCCAGTACTCCGTTCACCTCGCGTATGGGCGCTGGTCTTCTCTTATACACTCTGGGTTTACGTCATGTGGCTGATGGCGGCATGGTTGCCTACCTACCTAGTCCGTGGCCGCGGTTTTTCGCTCGGAGAGATGGGGTGGGTCGGGGGGATCATCACCGGCGCGGCGTTGCTCGGCACGGTTGGAGGGGGGTGGTTTTCTGACGTGCTGGTGCGGCGGAGGTTCAGTGTGGAGGTGGCGCGCAGGCATCTCGCTATTGCCGCTATGCTCAGCGGCGCCCCCTTTTTGGTGGCTGCGGTGAGTGTCGAGTCGGCCTGGGCCTGTGTGGTGCTGCTGATGGTCGCTCGCCTGTTCAACGATGCCGCTCTGGCCGGATATATGAGCCTCCCCACGGAGATGAGTCCGCGCCACTTAGGGGCGATCTGGGGGTGTATGAGCACCTTTGGCAGTTTGGGAGGTATGGCTGCCACCATGCTCGCCGGCTTCCTCGTCACCGCTACCGGCAACTGGGCATTGCCGTTCTACACGGCGGCTGTCGCCATTGTCGTCGGCGCACTGGTGATGGCGGTGGGAGTCTCTGCTCGTCCCCTCTTTCTCGCCGAAGCTGGTGCCACGCCTGCCGCAGGCGCAACACCGCTTACACTAAAAACGTCAGATTCGGGAGCGGCTCTGCCGCATTGACGAGCAGGACCTGTTTGAAAAACATCTTGAGCTCGTCGTTGACCCAGCGCAATTTGTGGATCGTGCGGCCACCCCACAGGCGCAGCTGATGCTGGGCTTGAATGGACATTTCCAACAGCAGGAAGTTCGAGCCGACGATGAACTCTCCCTGCGGCGTTTTGTCGATCTCGATGTTCGAGATCACACGACGCATAGGGGATGCAGGGACCTGGCTGTAACGGTACCCGCTCTGCAACATCCGCACCCGGGTCGCGATGCGCGCGCGGTTGTCGTAGATGTGGGAGATCTGACGGGTGGGATCGACCTCGCCGCTGGCGACGGCTGGGACCCAATAGATTGCGTCGTCCGTCCACAGTGCTTCCCATTCGGCATAACGCGATTCGTCAGCCAGCCGGGCTTCTCTATAGAGAAAGGCTTCAACCGCTTTCCGTTCGGCGTCTGAGACCATAGGTATGCTCTCTGTCCCGTGGATTATGATTCGCTCATCACGCGGCGGTAATGTCGCCAGAAAGCGCGGTTGGTGGTTTCGTCGGTCAAGTGGGCGACACGGCGACCGGCACTGTCGATCTCCTCGCGCACCAACCCGCGGCTCAGGTCGATCCACTCTGGCTGTTGGGCGCAGAGACCCATTTGATTCCGGCCGGCAATGGTCACGTCTTCAGGGATGAGAAACGAGGCTGGTCCCATGGCGCCTTCGCTCTGACGCAGGATACGGGTATTGAGTTCTCCTGCCCCCTTCAGAAACATCGGCGTATGCCACTGAATGCATTCGTCCACGCTGACCGGCTGAATAAAGGCGATGTTCATCTCGCCGAGAAAGAGGTTGGGGAAAATGATCGCGTGCGGTGGTC
>JANWXO010000260.1 GCA_025057295.1 Candidatus Binatia bacterium
GATTTGTACGACTCGGGTGGTATCAGGTGTTGGTGTCCCGCAACTCACCGCCATCGCCGACAGTGCTACAGTGGCCGCTGCCGCTGGCGTGCCGGTCATTGCGGACGGCGGGATTCGTTTCTCTGGTGATATTGTCAAGGCGCTCGCCGCTGGTGCACACACGGTGATGATCGGCAGCCTGTTCGCTGGGACGGAGGAAAGTCCGGGCGAAACGATTCTCTATCAGGGGCGTACCTATAAGCTCTACCGCGGCATGGGCTCTTTGGAGGCTATGCGGGAGCGGGAAGGGAGTCGCAACCGCTATTTCCAGGATGATGAAGAGAGTGCGGGGAAGTTGGTCCCCGAAGGGATAGAAGGACGAGTGCCGTACAAAGGGAGTCTGGCGTTGGTCGTCGAGCAGCTGGTCGGCGGGCTGAAAGCCGGGATGGGCTATACAGGATGTCGCACCCTTGCCGAACTGCGCACCAAAGCCAAGTTCATCCGTGTGACTCCCGCCGGGCTCCGCGAGAACCACGTGCACGATGTCATCATTACCAAAGAAGCCCCCAATTATCGGTTGGAGTAGATGATCCTCATCCTCGATTTTGGCAGCCAGTACACACAGCTCATCGCCCGCCGCGTGCGCGAGGCACATGTCTATTGCGAGATCCATCCCTATAACATCCCCCTCGAACGTGTCCGACAGCTCCAGCCTGAGGGGATCATTCTCTCGGGTGGGCCGGCCAGCGTGTACGAGGCCGACGCGCCTCTGCCCGATGCCCGCATCCTCCAACTGCCCGTTCCGTTCCTGGGCATCTGTTACGGCATGGGAGTGCTGCACCAGTTGGCCGGAGGGGTAGTCGCGCAAGCCGAGCGGCGCGAATTCGGTGCCGCGGAACTGGTCATCGAGGAGAACACCGACCTCTTCGCGGGGTTCCCTCTCGGCGGGACGACACGGGTGTGGATGAGTCACGGTGATAAAATGGAGTCTTTGCCAGCAGGGTGGCAGGTACTGGCTCGCTCGGCCAATTCTCCCATTGCTGCCTGTCGCGATCGGTCGGGTCGCTTCTTTGGTTTACAGTTTCACCCCGAGGTCGTGCATACCGAGCGCGGCGCGGAGATCCTACGCAACTTCTTGTTCAGGGTGTGCCGGTGTGAGCCTACGTGGACCATGGAGGGGTTTGTCGAACGGGAGATCCAGCGCATTCGCGAGCGCGTCGGCGCGCGGCGGGTCGTCTGCGGACTCAGTGGGGGGGTCGATTCCGCCGTGGTGGCACTCCTTGTGCATCGCGCTATCGGCGAACGCTTGACTTGTGTCTGTGTCGATAATGGGCTGTTACGGCATGGGGAGGCGGAGAAAGTGGCGGCGGTTTTCTCTGGGTTAGGGCTTCACCTGCGTTGTGTCGATGCCTCGGCGCAGTTTTTGCGCAATTTAGCCGGTATAGAAGACCCGGAGCAAAAACGTCGGATCATCGGTCATACTTTTATCGAGGTGTTCGAGAGAGAAGCTGCCGCTTTCCCCGATGTGGCGTTCCTTGCGCAGGGAACCCTCTACCCTGATGTCATCGAGTCGGTGTCGTTCAAGGGGCCATCGGCGACGATCAAAAGTCACCACAACGTCGGCGGTCTGCCTGAGCGTATGCACCTGGAGTTGCTCGAACCGTTGCGGGAACTCTTCAAGGATGAGGTGCGCGTGTTAGGGCGCTTGCTAGGCTTGCCGCCTGAGATCATCGGGCGCCACCCCTTTCCTGGCCCCGGTCTGGCTATCCGGATCATCGGGGCGGTCGATGCCGAGCGCTTGAGGATTCTCCGCGCGGCCGACGCCATCGTCGAGCAAGAAATACGTGCAGCTGGCCTCTATGACCGAGTGTGGCAGGCATTCGCTGTCCTTCTCCCCGTCCGTAGTGTTGGGGTCATGGGGGACGCGCGCACCTACGAGCAGGTCATCGCCATTCGCGCGGTGGAGAGCGTGGACGGCATGACTGCCGACTGGGCGCAGCTGCCCTATGCGCTGCTCGGACGGATGGCAAACCGTATTGTCAATGAGGTCCGGGGGGTGAATCGGGTGGTCTATGACATTTCCTCCAAACCTCCGGCGACGATAGAGTGGGAGTGACTGGGATGAGGGGAGGAAGGAGGATGATCCAGCAATGGCGGTACCGGAGAAAGGTGTCTCTCGTCTGAAGCACGCTATCCCATAGGCCGCCGTTCTCATGCGAGTTGAGGGGAGGGAGACGATGGGGTTTGTGCATCTGCATCTGCATACACAGTTTAGTCTGCTCGATGGGGCAAATAAGATTCGCCACTTAATGCCACAGATCCAGGCATATGGCATGCCAGCAGTCGCCATGACCGATCATGGGAACATGTTCGGCGCCATTGAATTCTACCGCACCGCGGCGCAGTACGGGATTAAGCCGATCATCGGCTGCGAAATGTACGTTGCCCCGAAAAGCCGCTTCGACCGGACCGCCCTGAGTGGGGCAGAGGACTACGAACATGGCGGGAATTTCCATTTGATTCTGCTCGCGATGAACCTCGAAGGGTACAAGAACCTCTGCCGTCTCGTGACCGCGGGCTTCACTGAAGGCTTCTATCGCAAGCCGCGGGTAGACAAAGAACTCCTCCGCACCTTCAACCAAGGAATTATTGCGCTCTCCGGTTGTCTCAGCGGCGAACTGGCGCGGGCTATGCTAGCCGGACGCGATGAACTAGCGCGAGAGGTTGCGGCTGAGTATGCCGCCATCTACGACGGTCGGTTCTACATTGAGGTGCAGGCCAATCATCTGCCCGAGCAAGAGCGCCTCAACCCGGCTCTCATCGCGTTGGCGAAAGATCTCTCGCTGCCGGTGGTCGCGACGAACGACTGCCATTATCTCAGAGCTGAAGATGCCGAGGCACACGAGGTCTTGTTGTGTATCCAGAGTGGGAAGGTGTGGTCGGACGAGAAACGGTGGCGGTTCGGTACCAATCAGTTGTACGTCAAGTCGCCGCAGGAAATGGCGGCGGAGTTCGCGCACTGCCCTGAGGCGATCGCGAATACCTTGGAAATCGCCTCCCGCTGTAACGTCGAGTTGTCGTTTGGCACTTTTCACTTTCCGGTGTTTGCCCTGCCAGAGGGGGAGTCGTTAGAAGAACGCTTGGAGAAGTCTGCCCGCGCCGGACTGGAGACTCGTCTGGCGCAGATTCGCGCGAGTGGCAGGCAGCTCGATGCCGCCCAGGAACAGACCTACCGGGACCGCCTCGAGTTTGAGCTCAAGGTGATCGAGGACATGGGGTTCGCTGGATACTTCTTGATTGTGGCGGACTTTATCGGCTACGCCAAGTCTCAAGGGATCCCGGTTGGCCCTGGCCGCGGGTCGGCTGCTGGCAGTTTAGTCGCCTATGCGCTCCGCATTACCGACGTCGATCCTATCCGCTATCAGTTGCTCTTTGAGCGCTTCCTCAATCCTGGCCGCAAAAGCATGCCAGATATCGATGTGGATTTCTGCTTCGAGCGGCGCGACGAGGTGATCCGCTACATCAAAGAAAAGTATGGTGCAGACAAGGTCGCCCAAATCATCACCTTCGGGACGCTGAAGGGGAAACAAGCGATCAAGGATGTCGGGCGCGTGTTGGAGTTTTCCTATGGCGAGACCGATCGGATCGCCAAACTCTATCCGGCGCCGAAGCAGGGGAAGGATTATCCGCTCGAGGTCGCCTTAGAGATGGAGCCGCGCTTGCGCGAAGTCCGGGAGCGCGGTGAGCGGGAACGTAAGCTGTTCGATTATGCCCTGAAGCTCGAAGGGTTACTCCGGCATGCCTCCAAGCATGCTGCGGGTATCGTCATCTCCCCCTCTCCGCTGGTCGAGCACTTGCCGTTGTTTGTCGATAAAGAGGGGAATGTCCTGACCCAGTATGCCGGACCTGATGTCGACGCCATCGGTTTGATTAAATTCGACTTCCTCGGCCTCAAGACTCTCACCCTGCTCAATGATGTCGTGCAGCGTATCCGCAAAGGACGTGGGATCGACATCGATCTCAGTACGCTGCCTTTAGACGATCGTGCGACCTACCAGACTCTCTCCCGTGGGGATACGGTGGGAGTCTTCCAAATGGAAGGGAGTGGCATTCGCAAGTTGATTACGCAGCTCAAACCCAGCTGCTTCGAGGATATCATCGCGGTCATAGCCCTGTTCCGTCCTGGCCCCCTCGACAGTGGAGCGGCAGAACAGTTCATTCGGCGCAAACACGGCAAAGAACCGATCACCTATTTGCATCCCTTGTTAGAACCCGTGCTCAGAGAGACCTACGGGGTCACCATCTATCAAGAACAGGTCATGCAGATTGCCCAAGTGCTAGCCGGCTACACCCTCGAGGAAGCGGATAATTTACGCCGCGCCATGGGGAAGAAAAAGAAGGAGGTGATGCAGGAAGAACGAGCGCGCTTCTTGCAAGGAGCGGCGAAGAACCGTATTCCGGAAAGGCTTGCGGGTGAGATCTTTGACCAGATGGAGACCTTCGCCGCCTATGGGTTTAACAAGTCGCATGCCGCCTCCTATGCCGTGATTTCCTACCAGACGGCTTACCTAAAGA
>JANWXO010000261.1 GCA_025057295.1 Candidatus Binatia bacterium
CAGAGATCCCCGCGTCGAGCAACCGCTTGACTTGCCGGATGACCACCACGGCTTGGGTCCGGCTCTGACGGTCTACCAGGACCTGCCCCGTCAACCGCATACACAAACCGAGCACCGGCACCTTCCGCAGTTCCTGCTTGGCCACCCAGCGCAGCTGAAACCCCTTGAGCGCGACAGTCAGCGCGAGAATATCGAATTGGCTTTGATGATTGGACATAAACAGGTATGCCTGCCGCGGATCGAGTCGCTCTTGACCCGACACCCGGACCTTCACCCCACACATCCAGAGGTTCCCAGTCGCCCACCAGTGCACGATGGCAGTGATGAGACGAGAGTATGGGGACACCAAAGAGAGACAAATCACCGGGAGCGCCCAGAACAGGGTGTGCAGGGCTATCACAACAATCCGGAACGCTGCGAGCAGGATCAACAGTGTTTGCCTTTGTGGAGGAAGTACCGCTATTATAGTTTCTCGTCGCGCAAGCCGTCAACGGAGTTGATTTTTTCCAGCGCTTTTCTAACGTTTTTGCGAAAGGGGACAGGACGGTGATCGTTGAATGCCCAGTCTGTCGGACGCGCTACCGCACGAACAGTACGGGGCTGGTAGAAGGTAATACCTTTTTTGAATGCACGAGAGAAGGCTGCCGCCATGTCTTTCCGTATATTCCCTCCTTTCCGCAAGACGACACCAGCTCATCCGCCCCCGTGTGGTCGCTGGCCGCTGACGCAGCCGAGTATGAGCCGACCGTATCGCCGCAGGATTCCGTGTCCTCTCGATCTCCCGTGCCGACCACACCTCCCCAGCGTGCCGCCTTCCCCACAGCCGCTCCGTCCTCATTCTCCGATCCCACCGAGGAGGTGGAAGACTTTCCGGCGGCAGAAACTCCCTTCGTCGCCGAAGGTCCTGAAGAGCGTGACGAGCTCGATCTCTCCTTGCAGAGGGAACGAGCCAGGACAGGGGAAGTGATCGTCTCTGTCCGGCCCCTCGTAGGGTTCCTGGGTATTCTCGTGGCGGGCTATGCAGGGCTGATGTTTTACGCGCTGGCCCATCTCGAGAAGACGGAGGCTTTCCTGGCGCAACTCCCTGTGTTGGGTTCCCTCTTCGCCGCCGAGCACGCGACAGCCCAGCAGATCACACTGCTCGACTTACGCGGCAGTTTTTGGCTGACAAAGGATGGACGGCGCGTGTTTGCTATCTCAGGGAGGGCCGCCAACGACGCCGCACTCCCAGCGCGCAACGTTCAGATCGAAGGACTCCTGTACGATGCGAGCGGAAAAGTGATCGGGCAGCGGGTGATTTTTTGTGGCACGGAAACAGCGCCGGCGGTGCTAGAGCGGCTGACCGTGCGCGAGATCGGCATCTTGCAGAGTCTCGTCCCGCCCAAACAGTTCAATATCCCTGCCGGGCAATCGGTGAACTTCCTGATCGTCTTTACCAGCCTCCCCTCGCCCCCGGCACAATTTAGCTGCCGCGTAGTCGCCGCTCAATTTGGCTAAGAGGGCTTCTTGGACACCTTCTCCGCCTGGCTCGACTCGCGTTCCGGAGTAATATCGATCTCTTCGGTTTTGATAGCCCGGCGAAAGTTGCGAATCCCCTTCCCCAACCCTTCTCCGATATCGGGCAGCTTGCCAGCGCCAAAAATAATCAAGACGATCACCAAAATGATAAGGAGCTCGCCAATCCCTAAACCAAACATAGTGTCTTCACTATATGCTATTCGCCGAGTCACTGGCAAGACAGCAAGAAGGAACGTGACAATTTCGTGACCGACCTCACCTCAGTGCGAGGACACCTTGTGGTCCAGGCGTCTGGCCTGCAGCAGGCGGTTTGGCCGCATCATACCCCTCGTTGGCTTGCCGCACCCCGGAGCCCGCCGTTTCTTGCAGCATCCATAGGCGCAGGGTAGAATGCGGCCGATGTCCACCGCAGTTCCGACCTTGTCCCCTCCTGCGAAACGCGACCCCCTTGTCCTCTTCCTCGTCCTTTCTCTTTTGTTGCACTCCGTGCTCTTTCTCCTTTTGCCAGCTCCCGAACGTGTACTGCCTATCCGTGCGGAGCAGTTTGCCGAGGTCGAACTGTTGCCCTGGCCTCCTCCCCCGCCGCTCGTGGCGCAAGCCCCGCCGACCGCCGCACCGCTGGAGGAAAACCCACCGGTAGAAGAGCAAAAGGAGAAACTCAAACCTGAGGAACCACTGCGAGAACAAATCGTGAATCCACCGGACCAGACTAACGAAGAGATCCCCGAGAAAACCCGCTTTCTCAGCGATCGCAACAGCGCAGCGAAAGAGCAGATGGTCGCGCGGGGGGTCCCACTCCCCTCTCCTGTGCCACAGGAGAAGCCACAAAAGCAGGAAGAAGCGCAAAAACCACCGCTGCAAACAGCCATGAAAACCCAGCCGCGAACCCCGACACGGTTGGAAAAGCCGCGCGAAAAACCGCCCGGAGAAGCAGCACAGGCGAAAAGCCTACAACCTGGGACCCCGCACGCCGAACCGCGCACCCCCCGGCTCTTCGCCCGCCCAGACGAACTCCTCACGCAAGGGTGGTTGTCAGACTTCGGCGATGACCAGGAAAAACAAAACGAGCGCCAGCCACCCCAAGGACGAGATCTCATCGCCCTGGCACCTCCGCCGCGGGAAAGCCTGTTGTCTTTGCCCGGGCCCCAGGGAACGCCTGATTACCTGCCAGATATCCGCCAAGGCAACCTGACGTTCCTGAACACCAAAGCTCACCGCTTTGCCCCCTTTGTCCGCCGGGTTGCCATGCGAGTCTTCCAGCACCTGATTATCCATCAACGGAAGTACCTGAATATCAACGACGTCGTGGCCGCGCGGGACTGGGTGACCATTCAAGCGAAACTCGACACGCAGGGCAATCTGCGGGGCTTGGTGCTGCAGACGCGTTCAGGGAGTTACTCAGTGGACGAATCGCTGCTCAAAGCGTGTGAAAACGGTGCCTGGGATGAAAACCCACCGGAAGAGGCCAAAGCCGAAGACGGGTACATCCATTTCATCTTTCGTTCCGACATCGATGCCCAATACGACCATCTCGGGCTGCGGGCAATTATCACCTACCTCCAGGTCGGATTAGTGTAGCTGCAGCTGGCTTGTCCAGGGAAGCTCTCTCTTTCTTGCAATGTCGCTGGACGGCTGCTACAGTAACGGCGCTGCTGAGCAACCACAGGTGGGGCCGTAGCTCAGTTGGGAGAGCGCTTGAATGGCATTCAAGAGGTCGTGGGTTCGACTCCCATCGGCTCCATTCCTTCTCTATCCCGTCGATCGACGTCGCTGCAGCGAGAAAAAACGGACGGCGCTCACTGTGTTTGGCCTTCCTTAGTCGGGCTTCTGCCCCACACCATCCCGGTTTGACAAACCACCGGCAGGTGGTGTATCAGAGACTATGAAGTCTAAAATATAAACTTAAAAGTCTGGATAGGAGGTATGCATGACAGCATGTCTCTCCTACAGCAACGTGATCGACGCTGACGGACATATCAATGAACCACCCGATCTGTGGGAAACCTATCTCGAGCCCCACTATCGCGACCGTGCCATTCGCATCCGTCCGGGGCCGGACGGGCGGGACCATTTGGAGATCGACGGACGCCTGTCACGCTTTTTCAACGCCGAAATTCTCAGCCGCGGCCGCAGCATGGGTCTGACGTTTGAAGAGCGCGAGGCGCTCACCCGCGTCCCCTACCGCGACAGCATTCCTTTCGGCGGATGCAACGCGCAAGAGCGGCTGCAATTGCTCGACCGTGAAGGAATTGCCAAGGCGTTTATCTATCCGACGATCTCGCTGGAGTGGGAAGCTGAGGTGACCGACCCGGAGCTGGCCCTGGCTTATTGCCGGGCCTATAACCGCTGGGTGGTCGATTTCTGTGCCGACTCAGGGGGCCGTCTCATCCCTATTGCCCATATTGCTCTGGGCGACGGGCGGGCTGCGGCGCAGGAATTAGAGCGGGCGGTAAAAGCCGGAGCGAAAGGGGCGTTTATTGCTCCCTACACGATCACCAACAAGGCCCATGCGCATCCCGACTATGACCCCTTCTGGGCAACGGCCCAAGACCTCGGGGTGCCGATCGGTATCCATCCGGTTGCGGAACCGCCGGCCAGACGAGTGTATCAACGCTTCTCCGACCTCAAAAAATGGGCCGAATGGTGGTTCGATATGCTCGGTGCGCAGGGCCCACAGCAGGCGTTTCTGGCGCTGTTTCAGTACGGGCTGTTCGACCGCTTTCCGCGCGTGAAGATCGTCATGCTGGAGTCTGGCGCGGGCTGGATCGGCCACCTGCTCGACCGCATGGATGCAACATACGACACGGCCCTCGGTCGCAGCGTGCCGTTGAAAGAGAAACCGAGCTTTTACTTCCAGCGCCAGTGTTGGATCTCCGCCGATCCGGACGAAAAGGCAGTCCGCTACATTATCGACTACGTCGGTCACGACAAGTTCTTCTGGGCGAGCGACTTCCCCCATGATGACCACACGCGCGACTATATGTCGGCGCTCGCTCAGCTGGTCGCTC
>JANWXO010000262.1 GCA_025057295.1 Candidatus Binatia bacterium
GCCGCGGTTCGACGCCTCCTGTGTGGTACGAGCGCAAACGCCCTTGCCTCGAATTACAGAGGTCTGGATCGACCCGCACTCCAGCCAGCCGGTCGGCGGTAAATTGCGGACCGCACTGACCATCCGTTGTGGTGCTCGACTGCCGCCACCAGTCACGGTCGAAGTACGAGTAATAAAAATTGGTGAGCAGGCGCATGGCACGGGCAAATTCGAACTCGTGGGTTACCGAGGCGCCGTAGCGCTCGATATCGAACCGATCGTTCTTGAACGGATTGTAGCGCGGACCGAGCTTGTCGAACTCAGCCTGGGTCAGGCCGCTGTAGGTCACCGTGGAATTCTCCGTAAACATATTCGCTCGCAGCGTTATTGCCTGAGTATCGGACAATGCGAACACCCACTTCACGTTGATGTCATCGAGATCAGTAGCCAAGTTTTCCCGCGCGCCGTCACCTTGCTTGTGGGTGTAATCGAGCAACACGCCTCTGCCACCGATTCTCAGTTTGGTGTCGAGAAAGTCTCGCGTGCCACCTGCAAGCGACAGAAAACCGCTGAAATGCTCGGAGGGAACTGGGGTGATGTAATTGATGACTCCACTGATGGTCTGGGGGCCGAAAAACAGTTGTCGCACCCCCTTGAGCACCTCGATGCGGTCGTAGCGCTCAATGGGAGGGTGATAGTAGCTGGCGTTGTCGCCATACGGCGCATATGCGAGAGGGATCCCATCCTCCAGGAGAGTCACTTTCGTGGATCGCGTCGGATTGAGGCCGCGAATGCTGATGTTCGGACGTAACCCGAAGCCTTCCTCGCCGCGGACATTTACCCCAGGGACCTTGCGCAGTGCCTCTGGAACGTCGAACACTCGGCTTTCCCTGAGGGTGTTGTGGTCGAGAACGGTGGCACTCCCCGGGATAGCCTGTAGGGTGTCTTTGGCACCCACCACATCTACACGCGGCATGAGGATCACCGCTGCCGCAGGTGGTGCTTGAGCAGAAGAAGCTGCTGCCGGGGCAGTGGGAGATGGTGGAGAAGAAGTCTGAAGGGTGCTTGCGTCGGCTTGGGCTGCAGCCCTTGCCTGTGGCCCGGTAGGGTGAGCATGTGTTCCTGCGATTGTGACAAACAATGTCATGCTTGCCAGCCATAACACGTGGAGCTGAAGTCGATGCATGTCTTTTCCCCTTTCCTGTTTCTCGTACAGGCACTTCTCTGAGGGGGAAGCGCCGTGAGCCGAAACGTAGTACAATGGGGAAAGCCTTGGGGGCTGTCCCCTCTTGGTGATGCGGGGCTGCTCGCACGACCTTGGCACAGTACGACGGGCAGCCTCGCCGAGCCAGACAACAGAAGATGTATCGGTTCTGTGACCACCTCCTTTCCCTCTCTTTCACTACCCTGCTGAACTGCGGGGAGGGTTTGTCAGGCGCTTGGTCATCACTCCAATGGTTGTAATGCCTGCTGCACGGCACTCATCTATGACGTCGACAACTCGCCCGTAGGGCAGCTGTCGAGATTGTCCCTGTTGCTGCGGGAAGCCCTAGCGGAGCAGGCGGGGGTGGAGGTGGTTCGGCAAAAAGGAGATGAACTGCTTGTGCAGGGGGCTCTTGGACAGCTCTCTCAAGACCGATGAGTGGAAGGGCTAACGCCGGCCCATCCACGACGCCCGAACCACCCCATGCCCACGCACGGTGTCGCTGGCCAGAGGGAAACTCTCTCCTGGCACTTGTGCCAGCCCGGGGGGCGAGGACGTACGGCTGTGCCGGTATGGGCTCTGCTTGCAGGGTTTCCCTCAAGGCAGAGGTCGTCATTCCGCTGGTTTGTTCCGTGTCCATATTTTGCACCCTAACGGGTCTTCATCAGCCACTATGGTGGTGAGGCGGTATCTGTCCTCTTTCTTTTCTGCTGGCTCGCCGTGCAACAAAAAGGTCCCAGAGCGATTCTTGCGGCGATCGAGAGCGGTCCTTGCCGGCTCTGACCTCTACGTCGGTGGCACAACGCTTGTTTCTCCGGTGATATATACAGATTGTGAAGATCATCGGTCTTGATTGAAATTGATTTTCAAAATCATTTTCTTCAACAAAATCAAATACTTAGCTTGACACCGGTACCGAGCATGTATATGGTCTATGCAGACTGTCGTGGAGACTCTCCAGTGCAGAAAGGGGTACCGTGATGGATGTCAAGAAAGTCATCAATGCGTTGAACAAAGCTATCGCGCTCGAGCACGCCGCGGTGTTGCAGTACCAGCAACACGCACTCCTGGTGAGTGGGTTATGGCGGCGCGTCTTTGCTGATTTCTTTTCCGCCCACAGCAAAGATTCTTTGGACCATGCCCATAAGTTCGGCCAGAAGGTGGTTGCGCTGGGCGGCGTGCCCACTGTAGAGATCGGGACGAGTGTCCGGCAATCGACCGATCTTGAGGAGATGCTGCAGCAGGATTTACAGCTCGAGCGGGAAACCATGCAGGCGTATCTCGAAGCACACGAACTGGCAGCTGGTGATGTCGCGTTGCGGACCATGCTAGAAAGCCACATCGAGTCGGAACAGCGAGATATCGAAGAGTTGGAAATGTACCTCGGCATGGTCAAAACCAAAGGCATCGAGCGAGAGGTCAATTTGCGTCGGGTGAAGTAGTCACTCCACTGCGTCCCATCTGTTCTCGGGCGGGCACGGCCTTTCGTGGTGCGTGCCCGTCTCTACAGAACGTGCTCACCGAGACAACTCCGCGAGCGCAGCAGGTTTAGGTTGCCCGGGGGGTGAGCCGCTATCTTGTGGCTGGTCCGTGGGACGGGGGAAGGGGATGATCTTAGCAGCGTGCGACGGCGCTGCTGGTGGTTTCCACCGCCTGTGGTACCTGCGCAGGGTCGCGCAGAGGTGTGAGACCTCCCCTGCCTCCAGGCGGAGTGTGTGCTGACGAAACCAGCCGATGCCTTCTCCCCACGAGAGGCGACGCAGTTCGATGACCGGTGGCGCTGTCGCACGCGTGCACAAGACCACCTCCAGGAGTGTATCGGGATCTGCGGATGGAATCGTCGCTAAGGTTTTTTCGTCTCCCATGGTTCCTCCTGATCACCGGAAATCGTCGCGTTTTTCACTATTCAGTTCCCTCTTTGAGGCAGCCGGGCCATTGGACGGTGACGCCATGCCAGGTCGCAGCCGTACCCCACGGGATGACGACCACGCGTTTGCACCGCCGGCATTTGAGCTCCACGCCCTGCGGACGCAGCCGGGCCAGCAAGCTGCCACAGCGGCAGCGGCTCTCCTGCGCGTCAGCGCCGGATGAGGTCGCGTGAGATGACGGCATCGGGTGAAATTGAAAATCATTTTCAATTTCATTTGTCAAGGGTCTCCCTCGAAGCGAAGGGCAGGGGGACAGCCCGGCTCTGCAACACAGGGCGCGAGCGGGAGAGCAATCGTTGCGCCGCTCCAGCGGAACAGGTAGGATGGGCCTTCTACGGACAAACGGAGAGGTGGCCGAGTGGTCGAAGGCGCTCGCCTGCTAAGCGAGTGTACGGCTTAAAACCGTACCGCGGGTTCAAATCCCGCCCTCTCCGCTTTCGCTTACCTCTCACCTGACCTCGACAATGGCAAAATTTTGCAGCTCTTCTCTCCACTCCACGGTGACGGTGCGGCCGTTGAAGCGGAACGTGTATCTGCCGCTTGCACCTGTAAGGAACTCTTGACCAAAGGTGGTCACCGTGACGGTCGCGCGGCCAAACTCGATCCCATTCGCCAGGGCAACCACAGTGTGGGGGCCGTTGCCCAGGCTGTTCCAGTTGATCAGGAAGCCGAAGCCGTTATTCTCATCTCCACACACTTGCCGCGTGTCTGCACGGCTGGTCCCATAGGCTGCCTGCACGGGAGTACCATCGATCAGCAGATCGATACGGCTTGCCGTGCACACCCAGCCGGAGATCAGCCCGATGCCGCTGACGAAACTGTTGGGCTGGGGGTTTTCGAGTACGCCCACCAGAGGCTCGGAGGATGGGTAAATCGCCTGGATACCGGCAATATCGTCGAGCTGCAGCGAGTCGAGGTCGCTGACCCGACTGTTCATAATCGCGACTACGCTCTGACCAAAATCGTCGGGATGGTCCAGTCCGAGCACGTGACCGAGTTCGTGGATGACCACACGGTGGAAGTCGTATACCGTCACACCTCCAAGCGGCCCACGTTGCAGTGGGCCAGGGTAGGTGGACCAGGTCCGTCCGGCGTCGAAAACAACATCGGTATCGAGAAAGGCACCAGTGCTCGAATCGACGAGAAGAATGGTAACCGCCAGCGCATCTCCAAACGGTCTGCCGCATAGTGTCGGACGGAAAGCAACCGTATTGATCCCGTCGACATGGATACAGGGGTTATCGAGACCAGGGAGAGACTGGGAGACAAACCGGAACCGCGATCCTGCAGCGTTCCACAGAGATGCCGCGTCTCTGGCCGCGTCATCGAAGCACGGTCCCCAGTGTGCAAGCGG
>JANWXO010000263.1 GCA_025057295.1 Candidatus Binatia bacterium
CCGCCGATCTTGCTCGTGTGCGCGTCGCCACAGAGCGGAGGCGCGACTTTGGCGGGAGCGGGGAGGCCTTCTTTCTCGCTGTAGAGGCTCACCGTATCCGGTACGCCTACCAGTTCGATCCTCTCTTTGCCGTCAACGTGTCACAGGTCGATCCTCTACCGCACCAGATCGAGGCCGTCTACCATACTATCCTGCAGACCCCGCGCATTCGCTTCCTCTTGGCCCATGACCCGGGCGCGGGCAAGACCATCATGGCGGGGCTCCTGCTCAAGGAGCTCAAATACCGCGGTCTAGTGCGGCGCACACTCCTGGTTGCTCCTGGTCATCTGAAGGATCAGTGGCTGCGGGAGATGAAAGAACGCTTTGGCGAGGCGTTTACGGTCGTCGACCATGGTGTCATGAACGCCACCTGGGGGCCCAATATCTGGCAGAAGGAGGCGCAGCTCCTGACCTCGATGGACTTTGCCAAGCAGGACGACGTGATGGCCACCCTGGGACAAATTGGTGCACGAATCGTAGAGGATTCCCGTGAGTGACGGAGGAGCTCTTGACGCGGTGTAGGCTTGTCGATAGGTTGCGCGCCGCAGAACCACTCAAAATAAGGATGATATATGGATCCGCTGGCGATCTTTATGCAGGCCCTGGCTGGTATCGCGACTGCGGTGGCAATCGTTGCCACCGTTGCCGTACTGCTCAAAGGCTCAAAAGAAGGCTAAGCGGGCCACTCTTTTACCCCTGCAGAGCAAGGGAACTCGGTAGGTGGAGAAGTAAACAGCGAGACGATCTTTCCTCCCCGTCTCCTATCGTACTGACTGCTCGCCTCCGCAGCACAGGCAGGCGGCTGTCCCTTGTTCACCTCGTTCTCTGATGAAGCAGCTCGCGCCATAGGTGGTGGGACCCTGTAGTTATGGCAAGGCCACAGGGACAGGCACAGGGGTGTCGTTCACCAACACCACGGTACGCGCGAGGAGTTCCTGCACGGAGAGGGTTTTGTCCAGGAAGCGCTGCAACGATTCCCGGGGAAAATAAAACGCTGCTTCTTCACTTTCTCCTGGCGCATCGGTCGGTTCGGCTACGTCCACGCCTTCATCGTAAGGTCTGTGATGGTAGCGCAGACGGATCGCAATGCCGTCGGTCGGTACCTGTATCGTAGTGAGACGGGCGAAGGCCTTGGCGAGAATATCGCGCCACAGCGCAAACAGGCGGGCAGCCCGGTCCGTGATCTTGGAGTTGAAAATCCGTCCAGTCTCGACATCGAACGTCAGGAAGGTTTTCCCCTCTCGTTCCTGTGGGCCGTTGACACGCACCGCGGCGGTCAGCACCGCACCGCTGTGGTTGGCGGCGTGGAGCAGGGAACCCACCAGCGTGACGGTATCAGGTCCGTAGTGTTGGTGCAGCGTATCGAGAAGGCGCAGCAGCTCGGTCGTCGGTGCATTCCCCCACGGGGTTGCCTCGGCTGCCCACGTCGAATGTCGCCCCCCTTCCAGGTACAGGAGCACGAGACACAAGGAAAAATATCGGAAGGTCTTCATATCAAAAGAGTTATGATGCCAGGGCAGGCAGTGCCGGACAAGAGTTCAGGCAGTCTTGCCTAAAGCGGTGTCTTGTGCAGACTACACTGTGTGACGCCTGTGCCGATGTTATCCCTGATGCGCAAGGTCAGTGTTGCTCTGTCTCGACTCTTGCCTGAACCCCAGGGAAAACGGCTTGGGGTGGCAGTGTCCGGTGGTCCAGATTCGGTGGCTCTCTGTGACGCGTTGGTCCAGCTTGCGCCTGCCCGCGGGATACAGTTGACCGTTCTGCATGTCAATCATCGGTTGCGACCGCAGGCGGACGCTGAACAACAGCTGGTCGAGCAGCTCTGCCGCCGCTGGCAGCTTCCGTGCCTCGTCGAGGTCTTGAGCCCTCCGGAGCGCCACAGTGGGATCGAGGCATGGGCACGGCAGGAACGGTACCGCTTCTTTCAGCGCGTCCGTGATGACCACGGTCTCGATGCGGTGGCTGTCGCACACACGCTCGATGATCAGGCGGAGACGGTATTATTCCGTCTACTCCGAGGCGCGGCGCGACGCGGACTCGCCGGGATGCCTGCGACGCGTGGAGGGTGGTTGATTCGTCCGCTGCTCGACTGCTCGCGGCAGGAGGTGATGGCCTACCTGGGGACGCGACAGTTGCCCTACACTGTCGATCCGAGTAACGCCGACCTGCGCTACACGCGCAACAAGATTCGCCACCTCTTGCTGCCGTTCCTCGCTCGTGAGTTTACCCCGCGCATTTGCTCTCACCTTGCCAATCTCGCCAAGGTGATGCGTGACGAGGAAGACTGGCTGGAAGCGCAGGCACGGGCCGCGTACATGCGCGTGGTGGCTCCTTCCCAGGTGCTCTCCCTGGTCTGCCTGCAGGCAGAACCCGCGGCGCTGCGTATGCGGATCTTGCGCCACTGGCTCGAGCAAAACGGGCAGACGGGCGAGCTCGGGTTTGTACATCTCGAAGCCGTGGCTCGGCTGAGTGCACCCGGCGGACGAGGACAGGTGACTCTCCCCAGGGGGGTGTCGGTGCAACGGGTAGGCAATACCCTGCGTATTGCCCCTCCCGCTCGGATAGAGACGCTGTCCCCCTACTGTTGTGTCCTCACACCGGGGCAAGAGGTCGTGTTGCCGCAGGCGGGCTGGCGGGTCATGGTTTCTCCCTTGCAACCGTGGAACGACCCTCCCCACAGTGCCCGTTCCGCGGATCGCTGGCAGGCGATTTTTGACGGTGCCTGTCTGGGGCAGGGATTCTTCGTGCGTCCTATGCAGCCCGGTGACCGGATTCGCCCTTTGGGGATGCAGGGGCACCGCAAGGTGCACGACGTCTTTATCGACGCGAAGATACCTCGACACCACCGCCAAGCCTTTCCGCTGATTCTCATTGGGCAGGAGATTGCCTGGGTTCCGGGTTGTGTCCGTGGGGAGACCGCCAGAATCACTGCTGCCACGCGCTGTATCTGCCGGGTGACGGTGAACCCGTTGCCGGAGAAAGGAAAACTATGTTAGGCTGTGTCAGCCTGCAACGAGAGGGATAAGGAGTGAATAGGGTTTCGCACAATCTGGCATTGTGGCTGGTCCTGGGATTGATGTTCCTGCTGCTGTTCAACTTGTTTAATCGCCAGCAGCCGCGAGAGCCCGAGATTGTTTTCAGTGACTTCTTCTCTGCGGTAGAACGGGGAGAGGTCGCAGAAGTGATCATCCAGGGACAGACGATTCGGGGGAAGTTCCGCAACGAGGAACGGTTCAAGACGTTTGCCCCGCACGATCCAGACTTGATGCGCACGCTGCGCGACAAAGGGGTCAAGGTTGCTGCGCGACCTGAGGAGGGGGAACCGTGGTATATCGCCGTGCTCATCCAGTGGTTCCCGATGTTGCTGCTCATCGGTGTCTGGATATTTTTCATGCGCCAGATGCAGATGGGGGGCGGCAAAGCGATGTCGTTTGGCAAGAGCCGTGCCAAGCTGCTGACGGAAAATCAACATCGGGTCACCTTTAACGATGTTGCCGGGGTGGACGAAGCGAAGCAGGAGCTGGAAGAGATCATCGCTTTCCTCAAGGATCCCAAAAAATTTACCCGTCTCGGCGGGCGGATTCCCAAAGGAGTGTTGCTCGTTGGGGCACCGGGGACGGGAAAAACCCTGCTCGCCCGTGCTATCGCGGGTGAAGCTGGCGTTCCCTTTTTCTCCATTAGCGGATCGGATTTTGTCGAGATGTTTGTCGGCGTGGGCGCGTCGCGGGTGCGCGACCTCTTCGTACAAGGCAAGAAGCAGGCTCCCTGTATCATTTTTATCGACGAAATCGACGCCGTCGGTCGCCACCGGGGGGCTGGTTTGGGCGGCGGGCATGACGAGCGGGAACAAACCCTCAACCAGTTACTCGTCGAGATGGACGGCTTTGAAGCGAATGAAGGGGTCATTCTCATCGCTGCCACCAACCGGCCTGACGTCCTTGACCCCGCGTTGTTGCGCCCTGGGCGCTTTGACCGCCGGGTGGTAGTGCCGCGACCGGATGTCCGTGGCCGGGAGGAGATTTTGAAGGTGCATAGCCGCCGGGTGCCGATGGATGAGACGGTCGATATCCAAAAACTGGCGCGCAGCACGCCTGGCTTTTCCGGAGCCGATTTGGAAAACCTCGTCAACGAAGCCGCCCTTCTCGCCGCGCGCAAAAACAAGGATCGCGTCAGCATGGAGGACTTTGACCTGGCGAAGGACAAAGTGCTGATGGGGGTTGAGCGACGCAGTATGATCCTGAGCCTGGAGGAACGGCGCAACACCGCCTACCACGAAGCCGGTCATGCATTGGTGGCGAAGTTGATTCCTGGGACCGATCCGGTGCATAAGGTGACGATTATTCCGCGTGGCATGGCCCTCGGCGTGACTCAA
>JANWXO010000264.1 GCA_025057295.1 Candidatus Binatia bacterium
GACGGAAGAGACGGTGCGGTTGCCGGATAAGTATGAGCTGGTGTATCTCAATGTGACGTCGTCGAGTATGGCGGTTCCACATGCGACGGTGCGGATGAAAGTCGACGGAAAAGAGTTTCTCGACAGCGCTTCCGGTGACGGCATGGTAGACGCCTGTTACAAGGCGATCGCGAAGATTGCTGGGATTGAGCCCAAGCTGGAACGCTACTCGGTCAAGTCGATTACCGGGGGAACCGATGCCCTGGGAGAAGTGTCATGCCTGGTCTGCGACAATGGGATGTCGGTCAGCGGCCAGGGATCCCATACCGACATCATTATGGCCAGCGCCCTGGCATTCATCAACGCGCTCAATAAGTTGGCCCACCGTGAGCGCTACGGTCACCAGGCTGGCCTGCACCGGGAGGGACCATAGGAGGGATCCTGATGGTTTCAGGACGAGTGTCCTCCTCCCTTTTCCGTTGAGACTCTTCGCGCATCGGTGTTTCTCCCCTAGGAAACGGGAATCGGAGCGAGCAGGCAAGAACGAGGAGTGAGCGATGGTGTATAAGATAGCGGTCTTTGCTGGGGATGGGATTGGACCCGAGGTGATAGGAGAGGCGATAGCTGCCCTGCAGGTTGTAGAGAAAACATTCAATTGCCCCCTCTCCTTCGAGTATGCGCTCGCCGGTGGGTGTTCCATCGACACCTACGGGGTTGCGCTGACGGACTCGGCGCTGCGGTTAGCCAAAGAGAGTGACGCCGTCCTGCTCGGGGCAGTCGGCGGGCCGAAGTGGGATGATCCCAAAGCGTCGGTCAGGCCCGAACAGGCGATCCTCGCCCTGCGCAAAGAGCTTGGTTTGTTCGCGAACCTCCGTCCCGTCCGGGTCAACCCTCATCTCCTCAACGCCTCGACGCTCAAGCCCGAGGTGCTGGAGGGGGTGGATGTAGTCGTCGTGCGCGAACTCACCGGTGGTGTCTATTACGGCCGGCCGAGCGAGCGGCGGATCGGTGCCGCTGGGCGCGAGGCTGTCGATACCATTTTTTACACCGAAGGGGAGGTCGCGCGCCTCATGCGGACTTCGTTCGAGCTCGCTCGGAAGCGACGGAAAAAAGTGACCTCGGTCGATAAAGCCAATATCTTGGCGACGTCGCGGCTGTGGCGTGAAGTCGCCCACGAGGTGGCCGCGGAGTATCCAGACGTCCAATACGAAGACGTGCTGGTCGATGCCATGGCGATGCACCTGATCCGCCGGCCACGCGATTTTGACGTCATTGCTGCGGAGAATATGTTCGGCGATATCTTGACGGACGAGGCTTCTATGCTGGCCGGCTCGATGGGCTTGCTCCCTTCTGCGTCGCTGGGAGAAGGGAGGCGGGGATTGTACGAGCCGATTCACGGCACGGCGCCTGATATTGCTGGTCAGGATAAGGCAAACCCGCTGGCGACAATCCTCTCTGCTGCCCTCATGCTGCGGTTGTCGTTCGGCCAGGACCAGGCTGCGCACGCCATTGAGCAGGCAGTTGATGCGGTATTGGCTGACGGCTATCGCACTGCTGACATTGCCCAACCTGGATGTCGTCTGGTTGGCTGCAAAGAAATGGGACGGTTGGTGCGGGACAGACTGGAGCAGCACTAAGCTCACCTCTCCGATCGCCAGGCATCAACGGTAGCGTTTGGATGCCGGGACGCAGTGCAGACATGAAAGTGTTGTCTTTCGAAAAGCGGGGGTGTTAAATACTCCGACCAGGATGCTGCGAGTGCGAGCGCCTCGGGTCTGCAAGGAGGAGAGGTGATGGCCCTGCTACCCATTCTGCTCATCTGTTTAACCGCTCTCGGACTTGCCTATGTGCTGTACGGGAAGCTGGTGGTGTCCCGGTTCTACCGGCTCGACTGTCACGCTCCGACCCCGGCGACGCTCTATCAAGATGGCCTCGATTACGTCCCGACAAACCGTTTCTACCTCCTGGCCCAACACTTTTCTGCGATTTCGGCTGCCGGTCCGATCTTTGGCCCTATTATTGCCGGACTTATGTTCGGCTGGCTCCCTGCACTCTTGTGGATCGTCCTCGGCTGCATCTTTATCGGAGCCGTGCACGACTTTTCCACCTTGGTTGGCTCGGTTCGTCATCGGGGGTCTTCTGTGGCAGAGGTCGTGCGCCTGCACATCGGGCCTCGCGCCTTTTATCTCTTTCTGGGGTATATCTGGCTCTCGCTCGTGTACGTGTTGACCGCTTTTACCGATGTCACGGCGCGGGCCTTCACCGGGACCGTCCCGATCTTCGGGCCTGGGGGGGAACAGATCGGCACGGTGCTTGGCGCCGGCACTGCTTCGAGCAGTGTGATGTACCTGGGCCTGGGGATTCTGCTGGGAACGGCGCTGAAGCTCCTTGAGCGTGCAGGGCCGACAGTCGACGGACGTCGACCCCTCGTCCTGCGCCAAGTCCTGCTGTTAGGGTCGCTCCTACTGGTGGGGGTGGTGATTTGGGCGGGCCAATCCCTTCCCTTGTCTCTGCCTGTCGATGAACCGGTCCGTGTCTGGTCCTATGTGATTCTGGCCTACTGTGGTGTGGCGAGTGTCTTGCCGGTATGGTTGCTCTTGCAACCGCGGGGATTTTTGGGCGGGGCGTTCCTGTACACCATTTTGCTCGGTGGCCTGGTCGGTGTACTTCTCGGCGGGGCGCAGGGTGGTCTGACCTTGCAATATCCCTCGTATCTCGGCTTCTCCAACGAGAGAATTGGACCGCTGGTTCCCTTTCTCTTCATCACCATCGCGTGTGGCGCTTGTAGCGGGTTTCACGGAATGGTGTCGAGTGGCACCACGAGCAAGCAACTCCGCTGTGAATGTGACGCCCCTTTAGTCGGGTACGGCGGCATGCTGCTCGAGGGGGTCATTGCGCTGCTGGCCCTCGCGTGTGTCATGATTCTTGCCCCTACCACGAAAGGGGCAAATCCAGATGCGGTCTTTGCCGCCGGCATCGGCCAGTTTCTGAGTGTTCTCGGGGTGCCGCTCTCTTTTGCGGTCAGCTTTGGGATGTTGGCGTTTGCCACCTTTGTCTTCGACACGATCGACGTGACAACCCGCCTGGGACGTTATTTGCTCCAAGAGCTCTTCGGCTGGAAGACGCTCGCGGGAAAAACCCTGGCCACCCTCCTGACCCTGTGCGTGCCGGCTGTGCTCCTGGGCTTCACCGTTACTGGACCAGATGGCAAACCGATCCCTGCCTACTTGTCGATCTGGCCGGTGTTTGGGGCGAGCAATCAATTGCTGGCGGCACTCAGTTTGTTAGGCCTCTTTGTCTGGCTGGTGCGAAGAGAGCACCAGCGGTGGGCGGTGTTCTTGGTCGGCGTACCGATGGCGTTCATGATGACGATGACGCTGAGCGCGCTCTTCTTCACCATACAGAAGTGGATCGTCGCTGTAACGAATGGAACTCGGACACTGTTCGACCCTGTCGGAATCGCCAGCACCTGCCTGGTGGTGCTCGCCGTTGGCATGATCCTGGAAGGAGTTGCCGTGCTGCGACGTCCCTGGGGCGTTACTCCCCGGCTCGAACCTGATCTGGCACAGTAGAGCGGGAAGCGGGAGGTGCAGTCCTGGGTCTCACGCCTGGCGTTGAAACAACTCGTACCAGTAAAACGCGGTGACGACCAGGGCGTGGGTGATCTGGCCCTGACGGACGAGATCGGGAAGCTGGGCGGCAGGCACAAGGACGACTTCGGTTTCTTCCGTGCTGTCGAACTGGGGGGCAAAGCGCTTGGCCACGTTCCGCGCGAGAAACGTGTGACAGCGGTTCCCTTGGATGGCGGGATTGGGGTGGATAGACCCTAGCAGAATGATATCGTCAGAATCGTACCCTGTCTCCTCTTGCATCTCCCGTCGCGCGGCGTGGAGTGGAGAGGGATCGTGTGGGTCCACCATTCCGCCGGGGATCTCGAGCGTGATCCCGTCGATGCCATGCCGGTACTGGCGGATGAGCACGACCTGATGATCAGCGGTGAGGGGAATAATGTTGACCCACTCACAGCTATCGAGCACGAAGAAATCGTGTTCGCGCCCATCCCGGGGGGAACGGTTGCGATCCCTGCGCAGGGAGAAGACACGGCAGGTGTAGACAGTTTCAGAAGAGAGCCGTTGCCACGGTTGGATAGTGGTCTTGCTATGCGCCATACGGAGAGCCCTGCCGCTCGCTGGGGGTGAAGAGCTCAGGAGGCCAAGCGATCGGGGAGTTGTCGCATAGACAGTCTCAGTCGCTAAAACAGTCGCTGATATTCGATAGCCGGGCAGCGATCCATCACCACGACGAGGCCGGCCTCTTGGGCTCTACGGGCAGCGCGCTCGTGAATCACCCCGAGCTGGAGCCAGAGAATTTTGGCCTGAATGGCGATCGCGTCATCGACGATTTGCTCGACAAATTCCGGACGACGGAA
>JANWXO010000265.1 GCA_025057295.1 Candidatus Binatia bacterium
CTGCGGTCCGTATCACCCACCTTCCCACTGGTTTGGTCGTGTCGTGTCAGGATGAAAAATCCCAGCACAAGAACAAAGCCAAAGCCTTGAAGATCTTGCGCGCCCGCTTGCTGGAAAAAGCTCGAGAGGAACAACAAGCGGCTATTACGGCATCGCGTCGGAGTATGGTGGGCTCGGGGGACCGTTCAGAACGGATTCGGACGTACAATTTCCCGCAGTCCCGTTTGACCGACCACCGGATCAACCTGACCCTGTACTCGCTCGATCGTATTCTCGACGGGGACTTGGATCCGGTGGTGGATGCGCTGATTACTTCGTACCAGGCCGAGTCGTTGAAAGCAGCGAGTTGAACCGTAAAAGAGCAGTGACGGTCCAGGCATCGCAGGACACAGGACAAGCCGAGCGATCACGAGGGTGGAGCCAAGCAGCTGAGACCCTTCACACCACCAGCACACCGGTGCAGTCTTCCCCGTCTGCGGCCCACCTCCTCGCTCGTGCGACAGCGCAATTGGAACGAGCGGGCATTCCTACTCCTCAGCTCGAGGCAGCAGTCCTGCTCGCCCATGCCGTAGGGAGCGATCGTACCCATCTCTATGCCCGTCTGCGTCACCCCGTTGGCCCGCAACAGGTCTCAGCTTTTCGGCACTCCGTGCAACGCCGCCTCCGCCGCGAACCCTTGCAGTACATCATCGGCGTGCAAGAGTTTTGGTCGATGACGCTCCAGGTGGACCGGCGAGTCCTGATCCCGCGGCCGGAGACCGAGGTTGTCGTGGAAGTTGCCCTGCGGCTGCTGCAACATCAGCGTGCTCCCCACCGGCCTCGTATTCTCGATGTCGGCACTGGCAGCGGTTGTATCGCCATTGCTCTGGCCAGAGAGGTACCCCAGGCTGAGGTGTGGGCAACCGATATATCGCCGGATGCTCTCATCGTCGCACGCGCAAATGCGCACCGGCAGGGTGTGTTCCGGCAGATGACGTTCGTGCAGGGAGACTTGTGTACTCCCCTCCCGTGCGGGGTGGCATTTGACCTACTCGTCGCGAACTTGCCCTACATCCCCCACGATGACCTCGTCACACTCCAGCCTGAGGTGCGCGATTGGGAACCGCAGGGGGCACTCGACGGTGGCCGGGATGGTCTGGATTGTTACCGCCGCCTCATCCAGGAAGGCTGGCAGGTGCTCCGTCCAGGCGGCTGGCTCGTGATGGAAATCGGCCATGGACAACGGGCCGCAATGCTGGACCTGCTGCAACGACAGCCTCACTTGACCGCCGCTACCTGCGTGGCCGATTACGCAGGTCTCGATCGTGTGATCGTTGCACGCCGAGCAGAGAGAAACGTAGCCTGAAAAGGACGGCAGGTGCGCGACCAAGTGATGGAAGGAAGGAAAGGGTATGGACAAAATTGTGGTGCGTGGAGGGGTCTCTTTACATGGCGAAATTACCGTCAGCGGCGCCAAAAATGCAGCTCTGCCGCTGGTGTTTGCCTCGTTGCTGACTGATGGAGAATGCACGCTGCAGCGAGTGCCACACCTGGTCGACATCCGCACGGCGCTTCGTCTGCTGCGCGACCTGGGTGTTCAGTACGACTGGCTCAGTGACAACCACCTTGCCCTCTGCGCGCGTACGGTGAGGCATTACGAGGCACCGTACGCCTTGGTCAAAACCATGCGTGCCTCGTTTCTGGTCCTCGGGCCCCTGCTCGCCCGTTTTGGTCGTGCCCGCGTCTCTACCCCTGGGGGGTGCGCGATCGGGGCACGGCCGGTCAACATCCACCTCGACGGTCTGCAACGGCTCGGGGCGTCGATCCGTCTCCATCACGGATATGTCGAGGCGCAAGCGAAACGGTTACGAGGCGCATACATCCCTCTGGATTTTCCTTCGGTGGGAGCGACAGAAAACCTGATGATGGCGGCAACGCTTGCGGACGGCACGACAGTGATCGACAACGCTGCGCGCGAACCGGAAATCGAAGATCTCGCCACCATGCTCAACGCCATGGGAGCACGGATTACGGGGGCAGGCACGCCTACCATCACAATCGACGGCGTGGACAGTCTGCACGGAGCAGTGCACGAGGTGATTCCCGACCGTGTCGAGGCCGGAACGTTCTTGATCGCCGGTGCCATTACCTCCGGTGATCTCTTCGTCCGCGGCGCACGGGCTGACCATCTGACCACCTTTTTAGCAAAGCTCCGCGAAACCGGGACCCATGTCGAGGAACAGGCGGGCGGCATTCGGGTCGTAGGAACGGGACGGCCCAGTGGCGTGGAGATCATCACCCGACCCTACCCAGGTTTTCCCACCGACTTGCAGGCCCAGACGATGGCCTTCCTGTGTCTTGGCGACGGTCGCAGTGTGATCACTGAAACGATCTTCGAGAACCGTTTCCTGCACGCCCAGGAGCTCGTCCGCCTAGGAGCGGATATCCGTCTTGCTGGCAACACGGCGATCGTGCACGGTGTTGCCATGTTGAGCGGTGCCCCGGTGATGGCGACCGACTTGCGCGCGAGCGTGTCGCTCATTCTGGCCGGCCTAGCGGCAGACGGGATCACGGAGGTCTCGCGCGTCTACCACCTGGACCGCGGCTACGAACGCATAGAAGAAAAGCTTGCCAGCCTTGGCGCAGATATCAGGAGAATCAAAGAGTAAAAGGGAAGGCAGGATATGGTGGTGCGGCTCTTACGCACTCGCGACCCGGCCTGGCAGCAGCACTGGCAAAAGTTACTCGCCCGGGGAGAAACCGCCACTGCCCAGGTCGAGGCTCAGGTCAAAACGATTCTGCACGCGGTCAAGCAGCAAGGAGATCGTGCGCTTTTTGCCTACACGTGGAAATTCGACCGTATCCGCCTCAGCGCGGCAACCTGTCGAGTGCCTCCGGCAGCAATGGAAGCTGCTCTGGCTGCGCTGCCACGGCAGGAGCGAGCCGCTTTGCATGCAGCAGCCCGCCGCATTGCCGCGTTTCACCGCAGACAGCGACAACGCTCGTGGTTCTATCGGGACCCACTCGGTGTCAGACTCGGACAGCTGGTCACCCCGCTCGAACGTGTGGGGGTCTACATCCCTGGTGGCAAAGCTGCGTACCCCTCTTCCGTCTTGATGAATGTCATCCCTGCGAAAGTCGCAGGCGTCAAAGAAGTGATCGCTGTCTCTCCTCCCTCTCCGCAGGGAGACCAGACGGCGATCCTCGCCGCGGCCCGGCTGGCCGGTGTGGATCAGCTGTTCCGTATTGGAGGGGCGCAGGCGATTGCTGCGCTCGCCTATGGGACCCAAACGATCCCTCGGGTCGATAAAATCGTCGGACCAGGGAACATATATGTCGCGACGGCCAAACGGCTCGTCTTCGGCCAAGTGGACATCGATATGGTCGCAGGCCCAAGCGAAGTGTTGGTGATCGCCGACGAGAGTGCTTCGCCAACGTATGTCGCTGCTGATATGCTGTCGCAAGCCGAGCACGACGAGCAGGCTGCTGCGCTGTGCCTGACCGCCTCAGCCCAGGTCGCGCAAGCAGTTGTGCAAGCGCTGACCGCCCAGCTCCCCCACCTCAAGCGGCACGTCATTGCTGCTGCTTCGCTGCGACGGTACGGTGCGGTGATCCACGCCCGCAACCGCGCAGAAGTGGTGGAGCTTGCAAACGCCATTGCACCCGAACACCTCGAGTTAGCGGTGCAAGACCCCCAGGCGTGGCTCAAGGATATCCGTCACGCCGGTGCGATTTTCCTAGGCCATCTCTCCACCGAACCGTTCGGTGACTATATCGCCGGGCCGAATCACATTCTTCCGACCGGGGGCACGGCACGCTTTTCCTCCCCTTTAGGAGTCTACGACTTCCTCAAACGCACGAGCATCATTCAAGCCTCCTCTCGAGCACTGGCGAAACTTGGTCCGGCCGTGATGCGCCTTGCGGCAATGGAGGGACTTGAGGCTCACGCCCGTGCCGTGCACTATCGACTGCAGGGAGGTCCTCATGGCGACACGCAGCCGTAGAGCCACCGTGCACCGGAAAACGAACGAAACCGACATTCAGCTGAGCCTCGATCTCGATGGCGAGGGCAAATATCAGATTGCGACCGGTGTTCCGTTCCTCGATCACATGCTCGAGTTGTTCGCCCGGCACGGGTTTTTCGACCTCACTATCGAGGCCACAGGAGATACTGCGGTCGACGACCATCACACGGTTGAAGACGTCGGACTCGCGCTCGGACAAGCTTTCCGCCAAGCGTTAGGGGACAAACACGGGATCCGGCGTTTTGGCGAGGCCACTGTTCCGCTCGACGAGGCGTTGGTGTCGTGTGTGGTCGATCTCAGCGGCCGCCCTTTCCTCGCCTACAATCTGAAGATCCGCCAGGAGCGAGTAGGCAATTTCGCCACCGAGCTGATTCACGACTTTTTCCTCGCCCTGACTA
>JANWXO010000266.1 GCA_025057295.1 Candidatus Binatia bacterium
ATCGCCTCCAGGCCGAGATCGTTCGTCTCCTCGCCCACACCCACGACAACGTCATGGCTGTTGGAGATGACGCCCAGTCGATCTACAGCTTTCGTGGCGCTACAGTGCGCAATATTTTCGACTTTCCCCGCCTCTTCCCGGGTACGAAAATCATCAAACTGGAAGAAAACTACCGCAGCACCCAGCCGATTCTCGACTTGTCGAACCAGATTATCCTCCAGGCGAAAGAGAGCTATACCAAGAACCTCTTCACCCGCCGCGAACACGGGGTGAAACCGATTCTCGTCGAGGCCGAAAGCGAACACTATCAGTCGCGCTTTGTCGCGCAAAAAATCCTCGAATTACACGAGCAGGGAATTCCGCTCGATGAAATCGCAGTCCTCTTTCGTTCGAGCTTCCACTCGTTCGACCTGGAGCTCGAGCTGAGCCGACGCAACATTCCCTTCCTCAAGCGCGGCGGTTTCAAATTCATCGAAACGACTCATATCAAAGATGTTCTCGCCCATCTGCGTATTGTGGCCAACCCGCAAGACGCGGTTTCCTGGCATCGAGTGCTTTTGCTATTGGAAGGGGTGGGCGCGAAAAGTAGCGAACAGATCCTCGCCTATGTGCTCGGCGGTCCTGATCAAGCGCAGCGGCTGGCAGACTATCCTAGCCGCGGCGTGATTGCCACGGAACTGAAAAAACTCGCCGAGCTGCTGGCGCAGATCACGGCTCCAGAGCTGAAGCCGGCCGAGCAGGTAGAAGCGATCGTGCGGTACTATCTGCCGATCCTGAAACGGACCCACCGGGATGATTTCCCCAAGCGTCAGAAAGACCTCGAACACTTCATCGCTATCACCGAACGCTATCGCAGCCTCGATCGTCTGCTCTCGGATATGGCGCTAGAACCCCCGAGCGATAGTGTTGGGGACATCCTTGCCGTGGACCGTGAAGGAGGCATGCTCACGCTCTCGACGATCCATTCGGCCAAAGGGCTCGAGTGGCACTCGGTGTTTATCATCTGGGCTGTGGACGGCCGCTTCCCTTCGCTCTACAACACCACCGACGAGGAACTGGAGGAAGAACGCCGCCTCATGTACGTCGCTGCCACCCGTGCCAAAGAGAACCTGTTCATTACCTACCCGATCAACATCTTCGACCGTGCTACCGGCATGGTGCTCTGCAAGCCGTCACGGTTCCTCGACGGGATCCCACGCCGTATCCTCGAACCGATGCTGCTGGTGGAAGAAGATGAGGAGCAGACTTGGCGCTCCCGCCGGCAGCGCTTTTAGGGGAGAGAAGAGCCATGGATTTCCGTCTTGCTGAAGAAGATCGGCTGCTGCGCGCTGCGGTCCGCAATTTCGTCGAAGAACAGGCGAACGCCGTGTGGCGAGAGATTGAGCGGACAGGGGAGCTCCCTGCGCACTTACTCGACGGGCTACGCGCGCTCGGTCTGTTCGGTCTCAGCATTCCACCCGAGTACGGCGGTCTGGGCCTCTCCGTAGTGCAGAAAGCTATCGTCCACGAGATGATGGGCCGAGGCCCATGGGGCTTGGCGAGTTTCCTCAGCGTCCATACCGGCATCGGCTGTATCGGGATCGTTCGTTTCGCCAACGAGACACAGAAACGTCACTACCTCCCCAAAATGGCGACTGGCGAATGGATCGGTTCCTTCGCCCTGACCGAACCGGGAGCAGGCTCTGACGCCGGCGCGCTGGCAACAACCGCCACGCGGTCAGGGGATCATTATATCCTCAATGGGCGCAAGATCTTCATTACCAACGCCCCCAAGGCGCATCACTTCTTCCTTTTCGCGCGCACCCACAACGGTATCTCTGCATTCCTGGTCGACGCCGATTCCCCAGGGCTGTCTATCGGCCAGGTCTTCGACACAACGGGGCACCGCGGGTCCGACATCGCCGAGGTCATTCTGGAGGACTGCCGCATTCCCGCCACCGCCCTGGTCGGGGAAGAAGGACAGGGGTTCGAATATGCGAAGCGCTGCTTGGCAGAGGGGCGGACGACACTCGCTGCCCGCTGTGTCGGTGCAGCCCAGAAAGCTCTGGAGCTGGCCCTCGAGTATGCCACCACCCGTCACACCTTTGGCCAGCCGCTGGTGGACCACCAAGCCATCGCCTTTCGCCTGGCACAGATGAGTGCGCGTACGGAAGCGTCACGGCTGGTAGTGTACCGGTCGGCATGGCTGCTCGACCAGGGGCTGCCAGCCATTCGGGAATCTTCCACCGCCAAACTGATGGCGGCAGAGAGCGCATGGCAGACTGTCGATGACGCGCTGCAAATCTTTGGCGGGAACGGGTATATCCGCGCCGAATACATGATCGAACGAATCTGGCGCGATCTGCGCGTCGCGCGGGTATACGACGGTTCGAGCGAAGTCCAACAAATTGTGATCGCGCGGCAACTGCGCAAAGGAGATCTCGAGACCCCGTGGGAATGACCCCCGGTCAGATGCAAGACGAGGCGAGAACGGTCGGGCATCACGCCCCAGAGACAACCGAGGCCCGCTGGGCATGCCGATCGAGAAATGCCTCCAGGGCCGCGTTGAATGCCTCCGGCTGTTCAATATTGGTCAAGTGGCCAGCGGCGGGAATTTTCACCAAAGCCGCGCCAGCGATGTTGCGGGCCAAGAATTCGGATGCCGACGGCGGCGTGACGGTGTCCTCTTCTCCGACGATCACCAAGGTCGGCACGGTGATCCGTGGCAGCACGGAACGGAAGTCGGTCGTGACGATCGCTTGCAGCGCCTGCTTATAGGGTTCAGGACGCAGAGCCGCCAATGACGCCCGCAGCCGTTCCCGTACGGCTGACGAGGCCTGCTTGGCGACCAACAGCGTGACAAGAGACGGGGCGATGTCTGCCGGGGTGAGCCCTCGCTCCAAAGGTTCCAACCGGCGAGCCAGGAAGTCTCGTCGCACCTCCGGCGGCAGACCACCAAAACCGCACGACGTATCGGCCAGCGTGAGGGTTGCCACCCGTTCGGGATAGCGGTCAAAACAATCTTGAATGATCATGCCTCCCATCGACAAACCGACCAAATGCGCCCGCTCCGCTCGCAGGTGGTCGAGCAGACGCACCACGTCATCGGCATAATCACCGAACTGCAAAGGAGATGGTGGATCCTCGCTCCCACCGTAGCCACGAGCATCCCAGGCAACGGCACAGAACTTGGTACCAAAAGAGGCGAGCTGTTCCTGCCAGTTGGTGCGGTTGCCGCCGATGCCGTGCAGAAACACGACGAGCGGCCCACTCCCCTGGATGTCATACGCGAGAGAGACTGCACCGCCGGTGTAGCGTGTCACCCCCATTCGCTCCCCTTTCTCCGCAGATCGCTGCCGCGACACATTATCGGCCGGTCGAGCATCGACTGTCAACAATGCATGCGACGCCTTCGCGGTCTCTCCCCTCCCGCTTCAGCGACGTGCCGCTCGTTACATCACCTCCAGCGTCTCGATGCCAAGCAGCCCCAAGCCTTTTTGGATATAACGAGCGGTCAGATCACACAGCAGCAGACGGGTGGGACGGACCTCTGGTGGGGCTTTGAGGACAGGATGGGCCTGGTAGAAGAGATTGAACTTCGTCGCTAAGTCGTACAGGAAACTGGCGAGAAGGTTCGGTTTGTACGTGCGCTCGACTTCGAGCAAAATATCACCGAAGCGGATCATCTGTTTGGCCAGGTTGAGTTCCTCGGGTTCGCAGAGGCGGACCTCCAGGTCGGCTGCGGGCTGCCACGCTTCGAGCCCGCCGCGACGAAAGATCGAGCGGATGCGGGCATAGACGTATTGCAAGTACGGCGCCGTGTTGCCGTCCAGCGCCAACATTTTGTCCCAGCTGAAGCGATAGTCAGCGGTACGGTTCTGCATGAGATCGGCATACTTGACCGCCCCAATACCAACGGCGCGCGCAATGCGCATCTGCTCTGCATCGGACAAGCTAGGGTTTTTTTCGCGCACGATGGCACGGGCCCGTTCTTCTGCCTCATCCAACAGCGCTTCCAGCTTGACGGGGTCGCCTTCGCGCGTTTTGATCGGTTTGCCGTCCTCGCCCAAGATCGTCCCGAACCACACGTGTTCGAGTGCCATCGTGTAGCCCCAGCGCCGAGCGGTCGCGAACAGCTGGCGGAAATGGAGCTGCTGGCGGCTGTCCACAACATAGAGAATGCGGTGCGGATGAAACGTCTCCGCCCGATATTTGATAGTCGCG
>JANWXO010000267.1 GCA_025057295.1 Candidatus Binatia bacterium
GAGTGGGCGGGCAATTTTCTGGTTCGGGAAGGACTGGCCATCCCTCAACAGGTGTCGGTGTTGAAGTGGGAAGAAGCGTACCTGCTGTGGTCGGGCCAGGATGAATTTACCGAAGCCTATCTGGAAAAAGAGCCGCGCGCCCGGGAGATGCTGCAAATCAGCCCTGATCGCTTTGTCATCTTGATTCCCCATCACGTAGCCTTTCTGTGGGAGGTGAGACAGATCTTGGCGGCGCTAGCCCAAGTTCCCGGACCGCTCAGTGTTGTGATCCGGGTCGATCCCAACACGACCCGCCGGCAATATACCGAGCGGGAGATCGCGCTGCATACCTACAAACGGGAACTGTGCGCCCTCCCGCACGCTGTCATCGATGAGCGGGTCGGTGTCGGACTGCTCCTCCAGCTCGCAGACTTGGTGATCACGCCTTTTGCCGGCACTGTCACAGAGCGGGCAGCGCTGTGCCGCAAACCGACCATCATCTGCCAAGCCATGGGAGCAGAGGGGTGGCAGGGTGAGTGCCTCTACTGGGAGCCGCAGCCAACAAGAATCCCCCACCTCATTCAAGCCTGGCGCGAGCGCGGGCTTCTCAGCCGCACCCGCCTCGCTACCCTCGTCAGCACCGTGCTGGCCGGTCAGCGCCCAACCGTTCTTTCGCTACCGTCGGTCACTGCTATGGCAGCCGGTGACGTCTCGCGCCAGGCCGCAAGCGATCCTTCCCTCTTTGAGGGCAACCTGCGCCAATAGCCACGAAACGAGAGGAGTGTACATGAATATTTTCGTCGGCAAAAAAGCTTTGTGCTTTATCGCGCTGCCCCACCATAACCGCTTTTTGCTGCCCATCATGCAGGCATTAGGCAGTCGCGGCATGGAGGTTGTGTTCGTGACCGCGGCAGCTGAAGCCGCGTTCGAAATCACGCTCAATCACGCAGGACTGCCCTACCGTCATGCGCTCGACTACGCCACGCCAGAGGTAGAACAGCACGTCTCGGCTGCAGTGCGTACGCTTCGACCTATCTGGCAAGAAAAGGTGCTGACCAGCCAGGTGCTGCAGGCAGTGCCGCTTCCCATCCAGGACAAGGTCATTCGCTCCGCCATAGAAAACGTCTATTGCTTTGCGCGGATGTTAGAGGTCGAAAAGCCGGATCTGCTTTTCGCCCTGCACGAGCTGAACCCCTGGGGGAAAATTCTGGGCTACCTCTCACATGTGTACCGGGTGCCTTATATCACCCTGCAGGAGGGTCTTTACTACGGGAGCACGTATTACTACCGCTTCCACACCGACTACTCTACCGCCTGTGTGGTCTGGGGGGAGGCCACCTGTCGCGTCCTCGCGGCAGCCGGTTGCAGCGCCGATAAGATCTTTCCCCTGGGGAACGTAGACCTGTGGGACGCTCGTTACCTCGCAACTCGACAGGAGACAATGGCAGCGACGCGCACCGCGTTAGGCATCGGCGTGGACAAGAAAGTTATTCTCTTCTTGATGTCCCATGCCAATTACAGATCCTTCGAACCATCCCGTTTTCTGAACTGGCTGCAGACCCGTGGCGACGTGGTCGCGGTCTTTAAGTGGCACCCACTCACCAGCGCCGATATCATCGAGAGAGCGCTCGCAAACCTCCGGCGGACTCCCGCCATCCACAGCGTCCAGAACTTCGACACTCATACCCTCTTAGGAATAAGCGACATCTGCATCACGGTAGGGAACTCGACCACCGGCATCGAAGCCTTGGTCTTCGGCAAGCCCCTTATCGAAATCCGCCTCCCTGACCAACAATATTCTTTTGCCGCCGAAGGGGTTGCCGAGCTGGCCCGCGGCTTCGAGGACCTCGGAGAGAAAGTCGACGCCCTGCTCACCCAGGGCCCTTCAGCGGAGCGACAGCGGCAGGTCGCACGGTACTTAGCTGACCATTTCGCCTTCCAAGACAACAAAACGGTCGAACGGATCGTGGAAATGGGCGCGGAGATGCTCCGCGTTCGGGCCGCGCCAGCACGGGCTCCCCTTCGCAGCGACCCCTCGCCTGTTTTCTCCGATGCGCCCACCTCATCCTTTCCCTGCTCTCTCATTCTTCCCGTGAATGACACCGCGGCGGAAAACGTCCTCGCGACCCTGAAGGGGATCGTCGCCCATATCCCCCCAGAGCTTTTCGAGATCCTGATCGTCAATACCGCAACTACCCCTGAGCTGCACGCTCTGCTCTCCTCCCTCGCTGGAGACGTGCGTATCATCATCGGTGAACCGGAGTGGAGTTTCGCCACGTGCTGTAACCAGGCTGCGGTTGTCGCACGCGGGCAATATCTCGTCTTCCTCCAGCCTGGTTTCATCCCGTGTCCGGGTTGGCTGGAGGGACTCCTCGCTACCGCAGCAGCGCACGAGGACGTTGGAATCGTAGGCGGGCGCGTGGTGAACGAAAATGGTCTGCTCTGGCATATCGGCGTAGCCTTCGATGCCAACAATAGTCCCTTTTCGCTCTACCGACTCTTACTACCCGAGTTCGTCGGCACCCAAAAGCAGCGCGAGTTCCGGGCAGTGCAACTCCCGTTCCTCGTATCCCGCGCGGTGTTCTGTCGGTTGGGCGGGTTCGATCCCGACCTGGTGAATCGTTTCGAGGATATCGACTTCTGTCTGCGAGCGCGAGAGGCCGGGTTGCGCGTGCTCTATACTCCCCGCAGTACGCTGCTGCGCACAGGGGCCAGTTGGGAGCCCACTCCGCAGCAGGATCACACCAATCGTCTCCGCTTTTATACGCGGTGGATCGGCTCGCTATGGCAGGATGACGACCGGTACCTGGCGGAGGATGGGTTGGATCACGACTCGCTCGCTCTGCTGTACAAAGAGCTCGCCGCACGGATCAGCATCGGAGCTCGGGCAGCCCTGGCGCAGCTGCCGGAGTGAGCGAGGCGCGAGAAAACAGCGGGGAGCGCCACGCGAGCTGGGGGTGCGAACGTCGTCACCTGCGCTCGCCTCGAACCCCGCGGTCAGGGAGGCAGCCACAGGAGTACCAGCCGGGACCTAAGGAGTGGGCTTGCGAAGCCAGGATCTGGCGTCCGCACTCACAGCAGCGGACATACCCTTTCTCACGAAACCGCTCGCGCAATCGGACCTCCCATAGTCCAACCTGTTTTGCTTCCGGCGTCGTGACGCGCACGGTAAAAGCATGGGGCTTGTCATGTACCGATTGCTCGCAGAGGTACAGTACTCGCAGACCGCGCTCGTCAGCGTAGATGTCCTGGGGCAGGATCTCGACCCCACATAACGGACATGCGCTGGTCTGTGCTTTCACCGTCCGCCACAGGACTTCCTTTCTGTGCTGCATCTCCAGGCAGAACGCATGGACTACTCTCCCGCTCGGGTCCCGTTTGACCGGCTGAGTAGGAAAAATGAGATCTGGACAGAGTGCACATGAACGTCCGATCCGGAACCGTAGCATAACAGACCCTCTCCTGCCTCCTGCGGTCGACCCACGACCCGATGCGGCGAGGCTCCTTTCCTCTTTTTATATCGGCACCTCGCAAACGGTCTTCAATCCAGGTTCTCTTGCAGCCGGGAGCCCTTCTCGCCGGGTTGCCGAACATGACATTAAAGATCCTGCAGCGTGTACCGATCCTCCCAACAGGGGAAAGGAAACCCCAAAACATCTCGTCAGGGAGGATCTCTGTATGGCTCTCGTCATTAACACCAACTTCTCGGCGCTCAACGCGCAGCGCAATCTCAACCAAGTGCAGATCAGCTTGGAGCGCACCGTACAACGGCTCTCCACGGGTCTACGCATCAACAGCGCTGCAGACGATGCCGCTGGACTGGCGATCAGCGAACGCCTCACCGCTCAGATCCGGGGGTTGAACCAGGCCGCGCGGAACGCCAACGATGGGATCTCGGTGTTGCAAACGGCCGACGGCTCCTTGCAGGAAGTCTCCAATTTGCTGCAGAGAGCCCGTGAACTAGCGGTGCAATCGGCCAACGACGCGACCAGCGCCAGTGACCGGCAGTCGCTCAACGCCGAAGTCAGTCAAGTGCTGGCCGAGCTCGACCGTTTAGCCAATACGGTCCAGTTCAACGGCAAGAAACTGCTCGACGGCACCTTCGTCAATCAACAGTTCCAGGTCGGTGCCAATGCGTATCAGACCATCTCCTTCTCGATTCCCAGCGTACAGACCGAAGACCTAGGGGCGAGAATTCGCCAGGGCAACGCGATGAGCAG
>JANWXO010000268.1 GCA_025057295.1 Candidatus Binatia bacterium
ATAGCCGAGACCCATCTTGTCCATCACCCCGGCGGCAAAATTCTCGGCCACTACGTCACTCACCGCCACCAGTTTTTTGGCGATCTCGCGCGCCTCGGGGTGTTTCAGGTTCAAACAGATCGACGCTTTGCCCTGGTTGTACTGGTTGTAATACCCACTGCGGTTGGGACCGGGCTGTCCGTCGGCGAAGGGAGGGATGCGGCGCGTGACACAGACGCGTGTGGTGGTCTCCACGCGGATCACCTCAGCACCGAGATGGGCGAGCTGGAGCGTGGCGAAGGGTCCGGCCCACACCCAGGTAAAATCAGCAACCCGAATACCTGCGAGTGGCAATTCACTGGTCATCGCTCTTCCTCTTTGGTTCCTCCTCAATGACTCCTGCAGTCTGTAACGCTTGGAATTCGCTCTGTGAGAGCCCTAATCGCCCGCAGTAGACTTCCTCGTTGTGTTGTCCCAAACAGGGAGCCGGACGCCGCAGCGCCCATGGAGTGGCGGAGAAGCGATACGGTGCACCGGGGTACCGGAGCGTCCCGGCCACAGGGTGGGTAATTTCCGCGAAGAAGCCCCGTGCGTTCAGGTGAGGAGACGCCAACAAGTCCCCCATGGTCGAGACCGGTGCAAAAGGGACCCGCCGGGCCTGGGCGGCATGGTAGAGCTCGTGGACCGACTTATCCTGCACCCACTCCTCGAGCAGCGGCTTGAGGGCGTCCCAGTTGGCCGAGCGGGAGGGAAAATCCTGAAAAATATCTGCCGCTGCCCACTCCGGATTGCCCATCAGCTCGACTGCGTTCTTCCACTGATGCTCTTCGATCGCGAGGACATAGATATAGCCGTCGCGGCATTGCAGCACGTCTTGCGGAATGAGGCGAAAGCCCAGGCGCGAGGCGATGCTCTGGCTGTACGGCCACGAGATGTAGTTGTTTTCCATAATCGCGACGAGGCACTCTTGCACCGACACATCCACGTGCTGCCCCCGACCGCTGCGCAGGCGGGCGAACAGCGCACCCAACGAACCGACCGCCGCGTTGACCCCCGCCTGGAACCCGGCCTGGTGACCGAAGGCTTTGAGGGGTGGGAGATCGGGCCGACCCGAGGCTCCGCTCAGATAGACGATCCCTCCTGCTGCCCACATAGTGAGATCGTACGCGTGCAGGTCGCGGTTCGGACCGCTCTGCCCGAAGGGGGAGATCGAGGTCATGACCAGACGGGGATTCACCTGCCGCAGTGTGGCGTAGTCTAACCCCAGGGCAGGCATTTGTGCCGGCGGGTAGTTGTGAACGAGCAGGTCGGCATCCCGGACCAGCCGTTGGAGGAGTTCGTGCCCGCGGGGCGTGCGCAGATTCAGCGTCACTCCGAGTTTGTTCGTGTTCAGGTAGAGAAAGGTCCCGCTCTTCTCCGGGTGGGGGACGTGGCCGGGATACGGGCCGCGCCGTCGCGCCTCGTCTCCACCCGGCTCTTCGACCTTGATGACCTCGGCGCCCAGATCGGCCATGAGCTTGGCTGCGTAGGCCGCGGCGACCAGATGGCCGCACTCGATGACCCGAATCCCCTGTAGCGGGCCGGGAGATGAAGAGGGAGGGTGAGGATCGGTCTGCTGCATGATGCACCTTAGCGTTTGTCCTTCTGACCCCGTTCCGTTGTCTGCTCTTTGACTCTAGAGCGGGTGGTCTGATAGTAGACAACCGATTCCGCAAGGGCAAGGGTTCAGCCCACCGCACAAGGAGGACCGACGTATGACGAAATCCGAACGGTACGAAAAAGGCGCGGCACGCATGAAAGAGCTGTTCGGGGCCGAACCGCGACCAGGCACGATGCACGAAGATTTTTTCCAGATCACGGTGGAGAATCTCTTCGGCGACATTTGGACACGGCCTGGCTTGGAGCTCAAAGAGCGGTCGATGATCACCGTCGCCGCGCTCACCGTGCTCGCGCGCGAACGCGAGTTGAAGGTGCATATCCGCGGGGCGCTCAATGCCGGCATCAGTCGCGAGAAGATCAACGAGATGATGATCCATCTGGCCCACTACGGTGGCTGGCCGGTGGGAGTCAATGGGCTCCGTATCGCCAAAGAGGTGTTCGATGAGATCGACAGTAAACAAGGGTGACGGCCCTCTTGGCAGGTTTTCTTTCCTCTCCTGGAAGAGAGGGGGAGAGAGACGGACCGAGGCTCATTGAGGTCCCTTCTCCCTCGTCCTCTTTCAGGAGGAGGGAATTTCCTTGCTCGACTCTTCGGTGTCCGCTGCCAGAAGTGTGAGTGTCCCGCGTTGCTGCAGGAAGCGCGCGACCAGCCAACAGAGGAGCGCCCACGCCAATCCCACTGCCCACCCTGCCAGCACGTCCGTAGGGTAGTGCACCCCCAGGTAGATGCGGCTAAGACCGATCAAGAAGGTCAGCACCAGCGCCACTGCGAGAAAATAGATCTGACTGGTGCGCTGCCGCGCGACCTGTGCGAGGAGGGCTCCCAGGGTGAGATAGACCACGGCGGAAAGCATCGCGTGCCCGCTGGGGAAACTGGAACTGTGCACCATCACCAAGTGCAGAATCATGTCGGGCCGTTCGCGGCCAAAGAGGTGCTTGAGAGCAAAGCTCAGGCCCGTCCCGCCAACAGCGGCGGTGAGCACCAGCCACATCGCGCCATACGCACGTTGCTGCAGCAGATATCCCGCGACTGCCGCGACAATCAGACAGAGCACTGCGACCCCGCCCAGGGCGGTGATCTCCCTCGCGGCTTCGATCAGCCACGGCGGGCCGAGCGGGACAGATGGGTCTTCCGCCTGGCGGAGCTGACGCATGACCCACTGATCGAACTCTCGCGTTTCTCCTTCGAGCACCTCGTCGGCAATGGCAATAAACCCCCACACGCTCGCCACCACCAGCAGCATGGCTGCCAACACGCTTCCCTCACGGGGAAGGCACAGCAAGATCCGCTGTAGCAGCGGGGCGGTGAACCTCATATCCGGTGTCCCGGCGGGGGGGATTGCTCGCTGCTCGTGCTTCCACATACTCTTTGAGGCGGCATCCTGCCGCCCGCTGTGGCGAAGGACGACATGAGCCTCATGATAGAGGATGAAGGAACGGAGAAAAGGGGCATGGTTCCTGCCAGCTGCGAGGAGAGCCGACAGGCGGGGATCGGGCACACCGCCCGAGAAGATGCGGCGATAGAGAGGCAACAGAACGCGCAATGGTCATTACCGCGCATCGAGGAGCAGGATTTTTAGAGCCGGAGAATACCCTCCGTGCTCTGCAGCGTGCGATAGCGCTGGGTGTCGATCAAATCGAGGTCGATGCGCGACTCACCCGCGACGGTCGGGTGGTCCTCATGCATGACCCCACGGTAGACCGCACGACGAACGGGACAGGACGGGTGGCGGATTTGACGCTGGCGCAGCTCCGTCAACTCGATGCCGGATTGGGTGAGCCGGTCCCGACGCTCGAAGATGCGCTCGCGTGCGTGCGTGGGAAAGTCATTCTGCAGATCGAACTCAAGGGAGCGCACACGGCTGCCGCGGTTGTCCGTGCGGTTGTCGCAGCCGGGATGGAGGATGGGGTGATAGTCACCTCTTTTGTCCACCGCTGGTTACGAGAGGTCCATACCTATAACCCACGCATCAGTACAGGTGCTTTGTGGGTGCGACCTCCACACGATGTCATCCAGCAAGCCCAGCGTCTCGGCGTGCACGCCCTGCACCTCTGGCACGAGCACATCGATGCCCAGCTCGTCGCCGCAGCGCATGCGCACGGGTTGCTGGTGCGCGCCTGGAACGCCAACCACGAAGAGGAGATGCGCCGGCTGATCGCCCTGGGTGTGGATGCGATCGGCTCGGATCGACCGGATATCCTCCGTGAGGTATATCGCCGGATGACCGGAGATCTGAAAAAACCTCTCGCACCGTGACCGCGACATGAATTAGGCCGCAGCGGGAGCGACGCGGTCGGCCGTCCGCAACAGGACGATGCCGTCCCGCACCGCAGGCTGTCCTTCTGCGTTGCGCACCTCGAAGCTGACGACATCCCCCTCCTGCGTCTCGCAACGCGCGAGGATGCGCACGGTTATCTGTGAGGGCATGCGCACCATCGCGGCAAACCTCCCGGCGACTCGTCGGACTTGCCGCGGGTCGTTGCCGGCTTCGCTCTCGACGATGCGCGACACCGCCAGCGCGAGCGTAGCCGTGCCGTGCAGAATGAG
>JANWXO010000269.1 GCA_025057295.1 Candidatus Binatia bacterium
GTACCGGCCGCCACGACCACGGTAAGCCAGCTTCGACCAGCTCACGCGCCATCACGGCAATGCACCTCGCGTCCTGTGGTCGTGCTAACCTGAATGTCACACACGGTGTCGTGTTCACGATCAAAAGGAGAGGGCTCGCGCCTCGCTCCACTCCAACCGTTCCGCACGGAGGTCCAAATGCACCCTCTCCCACGTGACCCGTATCTTCTCCGCGCTCCCCTCTACCAGCAACGCAAACATTCCCTGCTGCAGCTCCTCCTGCGGGCGCGTGAGCAGGTGCAGGAAGGCTTCGGCCGCTTCGTGTGTCTCGAGCATACGAGGTTGCCAACGCCCGAACACTTTCGGGTTCTCCGCATACTCTCCCGTCATTCCGGTCCGCACGAACGGGAGCAGAACGGAGAAGGCAGCAACAAGGCCGGCGCTGCGACCCAGATTGACAGCCAGGACCTTCGGCAACTGCAGCACTGCCCAGTTACTGATGACGTAGCCAGGGACCGATACACCAGGATCGATGGCCTGACGTGAGGAAATGTAGACCAGTTGCAGTGGTTGCTGATGGTAGACCGCTTCACCCGCCCATAAATGCGTCGTCGCAAGAAATCCGTCGATCTTGGTATCGAGCACCAGGCGCGACTCCTCCAAGCTATCGATAAAGTGCTGACGCACCCGTGCGCGGCGCATCGCTCGCGGTTCATGCTCGATTTCACGCAGCGCCCGGCCGAAGGCATACCCCTTCTCCGTCAGCCCCGAGTTGCAGATGACCAAATTCGGCGGCAAGCCTCCCATCTGCTCAATGACGTAGCTGCGCGTCGCCCAGAGATCTCTCATATTCGTGACATCGGCCTGTACTGGAAAGGCATTCACGCCTGCGGCACGCAACGCATACACCAAATCGAAGCCATCAATGTAACTGCGATGAAAATGGACGCCGACCGTGGCCGCCCCATTGAGCCCAGCCGCCAAGGCAAAAGCTTGGCCGAGGCCGCCGTCCTTTCCGGCCCCGGTGATCAATACCCGCTTGCCCGCTACTCCTTTCCCCAGCTCTTCGGCAAAACGAAACTTCTCCATCTGGACCGAAAAAGCCATACTCCCTCCTTTGGGGGTGTTTGGTACCCACTTGGCGCTCCAGAACAGCTATGAGGGCTCACACCCAGCGCTGATCTTCAGTGGTCAGTGTTCTCATTGTCCCTCCATCTGACCCCCTGCCCCCTGGCATATCGTAAGGCAGAATCGACCGTCATTGCGCCATAGAGTACCCCTGCGAGTGGTAATGTCCAACTCCATCGCCCGGACAAATCGAAAAAGCGGACAGCAGGGCGATAGACCACGGCCATCACACTCCACGTACACCCACCCAAGAGGGCCAACCCCAGTGCCCAGGACAGCGACGCAATCGGCCATCCCCCCACATGCGCCAAGACTATACCGAGCCCGGCGAAACAGAGAAGCGGGGGCAAGGCGAAGAGGAAAAACAGCACTACCACAGTCCCGGCTAAACGGACCCAGGAATACTGTAACTCGGTAAAAGCGGTGCGACGGACCATACTCCAAATTGCCCCAAGTGAGTGATAAACACGCAGGCTCTCGATCTCACCGCGACTGAGTGCCAGTCGGATCGGAGCATTCAGCGCTTTCACCCGTCGGGCCAAACTAATATCGTCAATGATTTGATCTTTGATGCAGGCAAAACCGCCAATGCGCGCCAGGGCTGTAGAGGCCAGGAGGACACACCCACCAGCGGCAGCTGCGAGAGAGCTGTTCGGATCGTTCACCCAGCGCAGGGGATACAGCAGAATAAAGAAAAACACGAACGGAGGAATCAACAACCGCTCCGCGCCGGAGACGCAGCGCAAGCGCGCCATGCGGCTATTCAACACTACCCCCATCGCTTCACTTTCGGCCACCAGCCGCCGCACCGACCCTGGGGCATGACGAATATCAGCGTCGGTTAGTAAAAGATACCGTGGTGGGCCTTCCTCCTGCAGTTTGTCCTGCTCTCGGCCTTCGTTCCCCACTGTTTGCACCCTGCAGTAGGCAGCCCCCTGCGCCAGCGCCCACACTTTGCCGACCCATCCACGAGGGAGAGACGCACCATTGAGAACCGTGAGCCGCGGTGTCCCCCCGATCTGAGCTGCAACCCTGCGCGCGACCTCGGCCGTGCCGTCCTGCGAGCGATCGTCGATAACGATCACCTGCAAAGGTCCCGGGTAATCTTGGGTCAGAAGCGCTGGCAATGTATGGGGCAGGATCTCTCCTTCGTTGCGCGCCGGCACGAGCACGCAGACGGCCGGCCAGGAGGGAGGATCGGGAGGAACAGGATCCTCTTCACCGATCGGGCGAAAATCCCATGGACGCGCTGGGTGCAGGAGAATTCCTAACCACATCAACAGCGCAATGACACCGCAAGCGGCGAGAATTACCATTCTCCAGCCCCTACCTCCTCCCGCCGCACCTGTCTCTTCACGTACCCATGAGCCTCAAACCACCGAACCGCTTTCTGCAACGCCTCCCGTACGGGCGTTTGGGGGAGTCCCAATTCACGGACGGCTTTCCCCGCATCGAAGAACATCTTTTTGCGGCTCAGTTGCACTCCGACCGGCGGAACCACCGGTTCCCGTCCCGGAATCAGCCGTGCCAAGGCGGCATCGATATACGCCACCGCCAGCGCCATCGCGTGTGGAATTCGCCAGCGCGGTGCCGGGCGACCAGTGAGTTCGGCAAGGAGGGTCAGTATCTCCCGCAGGGTGAGATTGGCATTGCCGAGGATATATTTCTCCCCTACTCGTCCTCTCTCCGCCGCCAGGATATGCCCGCGTGCGACGTCTTCTACATCGATGAGATTGAGGCCGGTATCAACATAGGCAGGCATCTGGCCGTTGAGAAAATTGACGATGATTTTTCCGGTCGGCGTCGGCTTGAGGTCTCCGACCCCGACCGGAGTGCTGGGGTTGACAATGACTACAGGAAGGCCAGCACGGGCGTAGCGCATCGCCACCTGCTCGGCCAGAAACTTGCTCCGTTTATAATCCCCGATCATATCGGCAAGAGAAACCGGGGTCTCCTCCGTGCCAGGTGTCCCGTCGGCAGGCAACCCAAGTGTGGCAACCGAACTGGTATAGACAACCCTCTCCACCTGCTGCTCTTCTGCGGCTCTCAACACATGCTCCGTACCGGTCACGTTCGTGTCGTACATTTCTTGGCGATGGCGTACCCAGAGCTTATACAAGGCAGCTACATGATACACTTGGACACAGCCGCGGATCGCTCGGCGGAGCGAATCAAGGTCGCGCACATCACCGTAGCAGACTTCGACAGGGAGATCGCGGAGTTGACGGAGATCAGCGTGAGGCCGCACGATAACCCGCACCTCACATCCTGCTTGACAGAGGAGGCGCGCTACCATACCCCCAACAAACCCGGTCACCCCGGTGACCAACACTCGCATAGGCTTTCCCCCTAAAGAGCCCAACTCCACGTGTCAAGAGGGCAACAGACCTGCACAGCCAGCCTAGCGACGCAAAGTGACTCATCTTCACCAGCAGGTTTCACCATGCTCTCTCCCTTTGACTCCTTCCTCAGAGCTCCTCTAAGGTAGGGAAGACACGACTCAGCGGAGCACACCATGACCGACCGAGAGCTCATCTCCCACGATCTCGAGCAACAAATTCTCGCTGCCCAGAAACGCTTCCAGCAAGCGATGCGCAAACGTCTGGCTCGCATGAGTGTCGCCAGCAAGGAACGCTACTTCGCTGTCCTCTGTGCCCTGGTGGCAAAGTTAGAGGATCTCAACAAGCCGTTACGGGAAGTACTGCGGGAAGTGGTGATCGAATCCGCCCCGTATATCGCTCAGGAACTCAGCGAAGACAACAACGGCGCCTAGACAGCTTGCCTGCCGTGTGGCTCCTTCGGCTTTTGCAGCCGATACCAGGGGGAGTGCGGAGCACCGTACCCAGCTAGGTTGCCGTCGGGCTTTTTGCTATGTAGAAAACTACTTTGCGTTGAAGGAGGTTCTTCTCATGGCGGGGAATGTTATCGAGGTCTCCGATGCGACTTTCGCCAGCGAAGTGTTACACGCACCGCTCCCTGTCTTGATCGACTTTTGGGCACCGTGGTGTGGCCCGTGCCGGGCGATCGCGCCCATTGTCGAAGAAATCGCCAACGAATACGCAGGAAAACTGAAAGTGGT
>JANWXO010000026.1 GCA_025057295.1 Candidatus Binatia bacterium
ACCTGCTCTCTCACCATTCAGGACACCCTTAAGGATACTCCACCTTTTCCGATCATACAGGAGAGTCACCCCCTTGACCTACCCTGGAGGAACACAAGAAAGGCAACAGAGGATGCTCGCTTATAGTTTCCGGATCGGGGTGGTTCTCTTCTGGCTCGTCATGGTCGCATTGCTCGTCCAGCGCACCATGCCGACTTCTCTTCCGCCTCCCTCCACCCTCCCGGTGACGGAGTCCGTCCACACCGTGGGAGAGGAATGGATGGGCATTTACCATCACCAACGCAAGATCGGCTATCTCCAGCGTCGTCTTTCTCCCACCACGACCGGCTACACCTGGGAGGAGCAGTGGCGCATGCGACTGCAGGTTGGGCACAGCTCCCACACCGTCCACACCGAGATCCGGGCACAGACTGACCGACACTACGCGCTCACGTCCTTTTCCCTCCGCCTGCTCAGTGGGGGGACGACCTTCCAGGTCTCCGGGGAAGTGGCAGATACCACGCTCCGGGGGCAGATCAAGACGGGCGACGACGTGACTCCTTTCTCTTTTCCCCTGCGCGATCCGATCTATCTGCCCGCCACGACACAGCTGGCGTTGCGCGGGGGCAGGCTCCAACCTGGGGACCAGTACCAGTTTACGATTTTTCACCCTCTGTCCATGCGGACGGAGACGCTCACCGTCACCGTCCTCGGCTCCGAAGTGCTCCCCCTCCGTGACGGACCACACACACTCTTGAAGGTAGCCGAGCGGATAGGGGACCTCACGGTCCATGCCTGGTTGGACGCTGCAGGGAACGTCGTGAAAGAGGAGGCGCAGCTCGGCTTGGTCTTGTTGCGCGAAAGCGAAGCGGATGCGCTCGGCGCCGGCTGGCAGGACCATACCCCTCTCGACCTCGTCGCGACCACTGCTATCCCTGTCCGTACGCCGTTACCCTCTCCACGCCATGTCACCCAACTGCAGATCCGGCTCCTGGGGATTGCGGACGCCACCGCCTTTGCCTTTCCCCCACGGCAGCAGTGGCACGAAGGGATTGTCACCATCGCCACCGAAGAGGTGTCGTCTCTCGTCTCATACCCCCTCCCGCACGCTGACCCGCGTTTCGCGGCTGACTTACAAGCGACTCCTTTCTTGCAGAGTACTCACCCGCGCGTCGTCGCCCAGGCACAACAGATCCTGCGAGGCGAACGCGATGCATTGCGGGCGGTGCAGGCTCTCCTGGCGTGGACCCACACGACACTGGACAAAACACCGAGCGTAGGTATGCCGACCGCCTTGGACGCACTGGAGCGCAAACGGGGTGACTGCAACGAACACGCGGTGCTCTTCGCCGCCCTCGCCCGCGCTGTGGGGATCCCGGCGCGAGTCGTTGCGGGAGTCGTGTACCTCGACAGTGCCTTCTACTATCATGCGTGGGCGGAGGTGTGGCTGGGACAGTGGGTTGCAGTCGATCCAGCCCTGAACCAATTCCCTGCCGATGCCACCCACGTCAAGTTTGTCGACGGCGGTCCGGAGCAGCATCTGGCCTTGCTCAAAGTGATTGGACAAGTGGGCATAGAAGTGACGGGGTATCGATGATCACGCTCGACCACGTGACCAAACGTTTCGGCACCTTCACGGCAGTCGACGACCTCTGTCTCCATGTCGGCGCTGGGGAAATCTTCGGCTTCCTGGGACCCAACGGCGCCGGCAAGACGACGACGATCCGCATGATGATGGGGCTGCTCACCCCAACGAGCGGGCGTGTGGTGCTAGGACACCACGATCTCTGCAGCGAACCACTCGCGGCGAAAGCGCTCTGCGGGTTCGTGCCGGACCGACCGTTCGTGTACGAGAAACTGACCGGCCGCGAGTTTCTCCACTTCGTCGGTGGTTTGTATCGCCTGCCACAAGCCCTCTGTCGCGCACGGACAGAAGAATCGCTCGAGCTCTTTCATCTTTCCCCCTGGGGAGATGAACTGGTCGAGCATTACTCGCACGGCATGAAGCAACGTCTAGTCGTGGCCGCCGCCCTCCTGCACGACCCGCAGATTCTCGTAGTCGATGAACCCATGGTCGGCATGGACCCCATCGGTGCCCGCATGTTCAAGGCCCTGCTCCGCTCGCTCACTTTGAGAGGCAAAACGATTTTCATGTCGACCCACAGCCTGGAGGTCGCCGAAGAACTGTGTGACCGTATCGGGATCATCCTCGGCGGCAAGCTGATCGCCTCAGGAACACTCGACCAGCTGCAACGCCAATCTGGAGAGGAGGGACGGCTGGAAGATATCTTTCTCAAACTGACCGCTGCACCCGACATGCTCGAGGTCATCGCAGCTCTGCGAGCGTAATCGATGCGGACGCGGTTGTACCTCCACCCCTCAGCGCCCCATCACCCGATCATACCGAAGGACTGGTCCTGGGTGATCGGTTATGGGGGCCTCCTCCTCCTCCCCCGTTTCCTCGCTCTGCGCAACGGGCTGTATCGTACTGGTCCGAGCAGCCGTCTGCGCGCGCTCGTGCTGCCTCTCCTCATCGTGCTGTTCTGGTGCGGCGCATTCTGGTTCTTTCACCGCGTCTTGCAATACTTTTCGACCATTCCCGACTTAGGACCGGTGTTGAGCCAAAAACTCTTGCACTTCGTCTTCCTCGCTTTTTTTGCCATCCTCCTGTTCAGCAATGTCATTACCAGTCTTTCGACCTTTTTCCTCTCGCGCGACCTGCTGCTCCTCCTCCCCGCACCGGTTCCTCCTCGTCGCCTGTTTGCCGCCAAGTTTACGGAAACCCTGGTCGACTCGTCGTGGATGGTGCTGCTCTTCAGCGCTCCAGCTTTTGCCGCCTACGGCGTCGTCCATGGGGGTGGGCCGCTCTATTACCTGCTGGTGTTGTTGACGCTGGTTCCCTTCCTCCTCATCCCTGCAGCACTGGGCGTGATGCTGACACTGCTGTTGGCTGCTGCTCTGCCCGCCCAACGCGGCAAGGACATGCTGATCGTCTTTTCCACCCTGAGTCTCAGCCTGCTCTACCTCCTCTTGCGCCTGTTGCAGCCTGAGAAGCTGGTGAATCCCGCCGCGTTCGCGGATTTCCTCGCCTTCCTCTCGGCCATGCAGGCTCCCTCCTCCCCCTTCCTGCCCAGCACGTGGGCCGCGGAGGTGTTACTGCCGGTCCTCGGGCTGACGCACGGTGAGGTGCTGTTCCCCTACCTCCTTCTGCTCAGCACTGCCTTGTTCCTGCTCGTCAGCGCCTCATCCGCCTCGACGATCCTCTATCCCATCGGCTGGTCGAAGGCGCAGGAAGGGCACCGACGACGCGGGCTGCGGCACTGGTGGGAGGCCACGGTACAGGGCATCACGCTGCTCTTTCCCTCTCACCTGCGCGTGATCGTCGCCAAAGATATCAAAACCTTCTTCCGCGACGCCGGGCAGTGGTCACAGCTCCTGATGCTCCTGGCCTTGGTCGTGGTGTACGTCTACAACTTCAGCGTCCTGCCAGTCGGGGGCGGTACGGTTGGTTCTTTTTATTTGCAAACTGTCGTCGCCTTCTTCAACCTCGCCCTGGCCGCGTTCGTCATCGCAGCCATTGCCGTCCGCTTTATCTTTCCCGCCTTGAGTCTGGAGGGAAAAACTTTCTGGCTCTTGAAAAGCGCTCCCCTCCCGCTGCGCCGCTGGTGGTGGAGCAAGTTCTGGGTGGGTCTGGTGCCGCTCTTGTTTCTCGGCGAACTGCTGGTCTGCGTCACCAATTACTTCCTGCACGTCTCCGCTTTCATGATGGTCCTGTCTGCTGTCACCCTGTGCGTTTTGACCTGCAGCATCGTTGCCCTCGGTATGGCAGTCGGGGTGGCATACCCCAACTTTACGGCCGAACATAGTGCCAAGGTCGCTGCCAGTTTCGGCGGAGTGCTGTATATGGTGCTCTGTATCTCCTTCATTGGTGCGGTCGTTGTCCTCGAAGCCTGGCCAGTATATATGTTCCTCCTCAGCCAGCTGAAGCAGGTTCCGCCGTCACCGGCACTCTGGGGCGGTATGTTCGCATCTTTCGCGCTCGCCTGTGCGCTGGCCATCGGGGTGTTCTGGGTATCCGTACGGTGGAGCATCGATCGACTCGAGCGCATGGAGATCGCCTGATCAGCACGAAGATCAGCAGGCTCGAAGCATGCAGCAAAGGACGGCAACAGAGAAGGGACGCACAATTATCGGGTGGTGTAGCATTGTCGTGCTCGTTGTCTCCTCACACGGCGAGGCAAGGGAGGGATGCATGGAAGAACAGGTCATGTTTCCGGCTGGTGAGATCATGCTAGAGGGGCTCTTCTCGGTACCGTCAGGCGCGACCGCGCCAGGCATCGTTTTGTGCCATCCCCATCCCTTGTATGGGGGAAACATGCACAACAACGTCGTTGCAGCTTTGGCCGCCGCGTTACAACACGCCGGGTTCGCCACCCTCCGGTTCAACTTCCGTGGAGTCGGACGAAGCGGTGGAGAGCATGGAGGAGGAGAAAAGGAGCGTGCCGATGTCCAGGCTGCGGTCACCTACCTGCTGAGCCGGCACGCTGCCCCGCGAGTCATCGTGGCCGGCTACTCCTTCGGTGCCATGGTCGGGCTGCGTGCCGGGGCGGCGGATCCGCGCGTTCACACCCTCATCGGCGTCGCCCTCCCACTAGGGTTCGGGGATCCGTCCTTTCTCGCGACCAGCGAGAAACCCAAGCTGTTGATCAGCGGCGACCAGGACCCCTACTCTCCACTCCCCGGCCTCCAGCAACTGTTCGCGACCCTACCAGAGCCAAAAGCATTGGTCACTATCAGCGGGGCCGACCACTTCTTCTGGGGCCAGGAGCATGAGGTCGCGAAGGCTGTGGTAGAGTTTGTGCGTACCGAATAAGTGGTCCGCAACTCCCGGACTTTCTCGAAAGGATCAGCCGCGCCTCTGGCCGTTGCCATGATACGGTGGAGCGTCTCGCGCAGATTGTGACCGTTGTGCTGAAAGATTGCTTCGAAGAGCTCCAGGTCCTGTAAATACACGAGATAGTGGAGCACGACGGCATTATTCAGCCGCACGGTGGCCAAGTCGCTGTTCTGGCGCACCGGCCCTGGCAAGGCGCGAAACTCCTCCTGCAGGCGCGCAAAGAGGATTTCCCGCTGGCGGAGCTTTTCCGCTTCTGCCAGCGGAGATTCGTACAGGGTCTCCAACCGTCTCGCCGCCGCGGCAACGAAGGCGGCGACCCGCAGTTCGTTTTCCCACGTCGCGAGCGCTTGCTGCGTCACTTCAGCGCCGTGCCCGTGCTCTGCGGCGAAAAACGCGATCGCCCCCCGATGGCCGGCAAAATTCGCGAGCGACTCGTTAAACGCCGTCTGGCCCGGCAGGTAAAAGGTGGTGTGGAACAGTTCGTGGATCACGATGTTCGCCAGCGTTTCCTTGTCGTATTGCAAGAGGTGGGGCAAGGGGGGATCCGAGAACCACCCTAAGGTGCTGAAGGCAACGGCCGTGCGGATATAGGTGTCATACCCTTTGGCTTCCAGCCGCCGCGCCTCGCGCCGCGCCGCGGCTTCATCGAAGAACCCTTTATACGCCACTCGTCCGACAATCGGGAACCACCAGGTATAGGGCTCCAGACTGGTCCGTGGCGCAGCAGTCACAACATACACGCGCGGTGGATCGGCAATCTCTGTGATGCTGGCGTAACTGCCGCCAATGTCAAAACCGAGTTCCTGCTCGACAAAGCGCCGCACCCGCAGCACGAGCTCCAGCTTCTCCCTCGCCGCTGCATCGAGGTCGGCCCGGTGCAGCACTTCCACGATGGGCTTCCGATGCCAAAGAATTTTCGCTTCTTCGTACCCCGCGCGGAGCACGTAAAAGGGAGAGCAGGCAGCCAAAAGACAGAGCAACACGAAGGGCCAGTACCTGCTCCTCACAGGGTGACCTGTTCGATCAGCGATTGGAGGGGAAAGGAGGGACGATCGTCTTATCACCTCTCACCTCTGAGGATACCGTCCCCTGTTGCCTTCTACGCAACCGCGGCGCTCACCATACTCAGGAGAAGTCTCCACCGGGCGTCCCCGTCCCAGCGGACGTCGCAGGCCGGAAGTGCTGCTCTTGCGTCTCGCGGTACTGGAGACGATACAAGCGCCAGTAAATCCCCTGCCGCGCCAGCAACTCCTGGTGGGTGCCCATCTCGCGCAGTTGCCCCTTATGCATCACCACAATCCGGTCGGCATTCTGCACCGTTGAGAGGCGATGCGCAATGATCAGTGTGGTCCGCCCGGCCATGAGCTTCGCCAGCGCGTCCTGAATCAGCATCTCCGTCTCCGCATCGACACTCGAGGTGGCCTCGTCCAGTACTAAAATCGCCGGGTCATACGCCAGCACCCGCGCGAAAGAGAGCAGCTGCCGCTGCCCAGCGGACAGGTTGGACCCACGTTCGCGCAGGGGTTCGGCATACCCTCGGGGGAGAGCACGGATGAAGCGGTCGGCATTGACAGAGCGGGCCACCCGCTCGAGGTCTTGGGGAGCGAGGTCTGTACGGCCCAGCGTGATGTTGGTGGCGACGTCGGTAGCAAAGAGAAAGACGTCCTGCAGCACCACACCGACCTGACGTCGCAACGCCTGCACGTCCCACTGCCGCACGTCGACTCCGTCGACGAAGATTGCACCGCGTTGGACGTCGTAGGAGCGGTTGAGCAGCTTGCTGATCGTTGTTTTCCCGGCGCCGGTCGCCCCCACGAGCGCAACCTTCTCCCCCGGCTCGACGGTAAACGAGACATCGCGCAACACCCACTCCTCACCTCTGTAAGCGAACCAGACGTGCTCGAACGCAACGCGGCCCTGGACTCGCCGAGGACGGTACGGGAGGGGAGGGGAGGTAATCGTCACAGGGGTATCGAGGAGCTGAAACACGCGCTCGAGCGCGGTCATGGCCGACTGCATGGTGGTGTACTTGGTGCTGAACTCGCGGATCGGCACGAAAAATTTCTGCAAATACTCGATGAAGGCCACAAGCGTACCGAGAGCGACTGTGCCGCGGCCCACCTGGCCCGCCCCATACCAGAGCATGAGCGCGATGGAAATTGAGCCTGCGGCTTCCACCAGGGAGAACAGAGAGGCTTCATAAATATTCGCCAGATGGTTCGCATCGCGGTGCTCGCGGTTGCGCCGCTCGAATTCGGCAAAGAGCTTGCCCTCCTGGGCGAAGAGCTGGACGACCGTCATGCCGGAGAGGGTCTCCTGTAGGAACGCGTTGATGCGCGCAATGCGCTCGCGGATGGCGCGATACGTTTCACGCGAACGGACGCGGAAGAAGTTGAGGGCCACGACGAGCGGCGGCAACAGGGAGAGCGTCACTAGCGCCAGCCACAGGTCGAGGGCGAAGAGGATCGCCACAATGCCCCCTAATGTCAACAGGTCCATGAAGATGGTCAGCGTGCCGGCGGTAAAGGCCTCGTTGATCGCGTCGACATCGGTCGTCAGCCGCGTCACCAGGCGGCCCACCGGGTGCCGCTCGAAGAAACCAGCGGGCAGTCGCTGCAGGTGGGCGAAGAGCTCCAAGCGCAGGTCGGCGAGGCTTTTTTGCGCCACGGTCACCGTGGCGTAATACTGCCAGTAGAAGAAGACGAACTCGCCGACCAGCGCTCCGACAAAGAGAAGACCGGTGACCGCTAACCCTGGCAGGTCTCTCTGGGCGATATACTGGTCGACAGCAAGCTTGAGGATATACGGCTGCGCGAGCGCGCATACGGACGTCAGTGGCAGGCAGAGCAGGGCGATCACACACTGTGCGCGGTACGGACGGACGTAGCGCCACAACCGGCGCAGGAGCGCGAGATCGTAGACCGTACCTAATGCATCCTCACGCTGGGCGTCCATCTTAGAGTTCCGCCAATTCCTCTTCGAGCGCCTGCTGCTGAAAGAGCTCCGCGTACACCCCACCCCGCGCGACGAGAGCGGCGTGCGTGCCGCGTTCGACGATCCGCCCCTCGTCCAGGACAAAGATGAGATCGGCGTCTCGTACTGCAGCGATACGGTGCGAGATGACGATCACGGTCTTGCCGCGCGTGGCCGCACGCAAGGCCTGTAAAATGGCCCGCTCCGTCTGAGTATCCACACTGGAGAGGGCATCATCGAGGACCAAAATCGGTGGGTCCGTCACCAGTGCGCGGGCCAGAGTGAGGCGTTGCTTCTGCCCACCGGAGAGCGTCAGACCACGCTCCCCAATGACGGTATCGTAGCCACGCGGAAAACTTTCGATCTCCTCGTCAAGATGGACGATCTTTGCCGCCCAGCGTATCCGCTCCTCATCCACCGCCGGCAGCGCAAAAGCGATATTCTCTTTGATAGGCGCCGAAAAGAGAAAAGGATCCTGAGGCACGAAGCCGATGTGGCTGCGGAGTGTGGCGAGAGAAAAGAGCCGCACATCGTGTCCATCGATGGTTACCGCACCATGACTGACGTCAAACAGGCGCGGCAGCAAGTGGACCAGGGTACTCTTCCCTGCTCCCGTGCGCCCCACGATGGCGACTGTGGCCCCAGCGGGGATCACACAGTCGATATCATGGAGGACCTGATGGCCGTTCTCCTGCACGCGATAGGCAAAATCGACGTGGCGGAAGGCAATGTCGCCACGGACTATCGCCGGCCCTGCGCCGTTCCCCTGCCCATCGACGATCTCCGGCTCGGCGTGGAAGATATCCTCTAGCCGTTTGAGCGCTGCTCGGCCCCGCTGAAAAATGGAGATCAACCACCCTAGCGCCATTGTCGGCCAGGCGAGGAGGTGCAAATAGCCGATAAACGCCACCAGATCCCCCAGGCTGAGGCGTCCGGCAATCACCTGCGCCCCCCCGTACCACAGCACCACCAGCACCCCAACCCCGGCAACCCCTTTCATCAGCGGCTGGAGCAGGCCGCGCACTCTGGCGAGGGCCAGACTTTCGGCCTTGAATATCTCATTGAGGCGGGCGAACTCGCGCGTCTGCCACTCCTCCCGCACGTAGGCCCGCACCACGTGCATGCCACTCACCCCTTCCTGGACGCGGTTCGACAGCGCCGCCAAACCCTCCTGTACGTTGAGCGTTTTCTCCATCAGCTGGCGGCCCATCCGTTTGACCACCAGCAGCATCACCGGATACGGAGCCAAAGCAGCCACCGTCAGACCCGGATCGATCGCCAGCATGGCTGTCCCAGCATACACATAGTACAGCGGGGTATTGAGCAGATTCAGGATACCCAGCCCCAATAACATCCGGACCGCCGTGACATCGTTCACCAACCGCGACATGAGGTCGCCAGTGAACTGCCGCTGATAGTAACTCGGAGAGAGGCGTTGTAGGTGGGCGAACAGATCGTTGCGCAGCTCGTACTCGATATCGCGGCCAGCATTGAAGATCAAAAATCGGGAGAAGGCGCGGACGACTCCCTGAACGAGCGCGATGCCGATGATGGCGATCAGATACGGGAGCAGCTCGGCGAGCGGCCGGCCGTCCTCAATCCCTTCTACCGCCCGTTTCAGCAAGAGCGGGATCGACATGGCCAAAGTGGCCGTGATTACCAGGCAAAGAATGCCTCGCAGGTAACGGTAGCGATAGCGATACAGGTAGCCCCACAGACGTTGCATGAACAGCCTTCACCATACCGAGGCCGTCGATCTTCTCGCAAGGGGAGTTTCCGCCGCCAGGCGCACCAACACTCCGACCGTCGCCCACATGACCATTACTGCTTCCGCATCGCCGAAATTGTACTGGGTCATGCCGCCGAGGAGGAATCCAGTAACGCCCAAGATGCATCCCAGGATCATGCTCCGCCAGGGTTCTTGCGTCAGACAACGGTACGCCGCCCATCCTCTTTGGAGGATCACGCCGAAGAGAAAGAGAAAAGCGCCAAGACCCACCATCCCGGCATCGACCCACAGCTGCAAAAAGGTATTGTGCGCGTGCGCAGTGGTGTCAGCCCCCGGATAGCGTCGATAATAGGGGTCGCGAAACTTACGGTAGTTGCCGTATCCCCAACCGAGCAGCGGCCGCTCGCGGATCATGTCGAGGTTCGCCTGCCAGATCTGGCTCCGTCCCAGGTTTTGTTCGAGATCGAAAAGCGACCACGCCCGCTCCCGTACCCCGGCCCCGGCACCGAACAGGAAAAGACCGCAAAGCACCACGCCAGCCACCACACCAGGCAGGGCCGTGCGCCCCTTGATGACCCCCAAGAGCAGCAAGACCGTGAGGTAAGCGACCCAGACCCCACGCGTGAGAGAAAACAAGAGAGCGAACACCATCAGTCCCCAGCCGCCCGCGTACAGCAGCCGCTGCCGCCGGGTTGTCGTAGGAGAGAAGAACAGGACCGAAACCATCACCAGGGGGAAAAGCAGATTATGCGCATAGGTGATGCCGGATGGATGCAAGCCCTTCGTGCGAAAGCCCTCGTGTCGTCCAAACCAGAACGGATCGAGGTTGGACGGCTTTCCCAAGAGCTCTCGCGCCCAGTCGATACCGGTAAAGTGCTGGACAATGCCATACGCAGCCACAACCGCAGCGCCGGCGACCCACAGGGACACCAACCACTCCGCCTCGCGGACATCCTCAATGAGGGAATAGGTGACAAAAAAGGCACCGACGAGCCACAGTTTGCGATACCCTGCCAGGGAATGCAGGACAGCCGGACTACACAGCGTGGACACGAGGAGCGCGGCAAAGAACAGCAACAAGGGAAGATTCAGCGGGGTCGAGAGCGATGGTGAGACCTGAGGCGGGGTGCACGGTGCATCAGCCATACCAAGCGGTCGCGCAGCGACGCGCGCCGCGATCCATCCATACGCGAGAAAAGCGAGCAGCAGGGCGAGGGCGGTCTGTTGGATCGCCACCGGCAAACTGAGCGCGAGGAAAAAGAAAGCGAGCAGCCATTTCCTGACCCTGTCTTGCCACATCCCCAGCACGGTCTAAACTCCCCGGCGCATGAGCATCACTTTGACGGTCTCCGCCAGGATGCGCACATCCAACCACAGGGAATAGTTGTAGATGTAGGCCAGGTCGTACTTCAATTTGTACTCCGGGGTGGTGTGGTACTCGCCATTGACCTGCGCCAGTCCCGTCAATCCGGGCTTGACCTGCAGGCGCTCGGCGTAGCCGGGGATGGTGCGGAGAAACTCCTGCACGAATTCCGGCCGTTCTGGACGCGGACCGACCAGGCTCATTGTTCCGTTCAGGACGTTGAACAACTGGGGAAGCTCATCGATACGGCTGTCGCGCAAGATCCGCCCCACCCACGTCACCCGTTCGTCCTTGCGGCTAGCGAGCACCGGCCCGGTGTGGGTTTCCGCCCCATCGACCATGGTGCGGAACTTATAGAGGGTGAACACCTTTCCTCCCCTACCGATGCGCTGCTGGCGGTACAACATAGGCCCAGGCGACGTGCACTTAATCAGCAGTCCGGCCAGACACAGCAGTGGCGTCGCCAGCACCAACAATAGCCCAGCAATCACCCGATCCAGCACCCCCTTAATCAGAAACGCCATGTCCTCCTGGGGATCCTTCAGGACCTCCACCAGCGGCACGTCATGCAGGCGCAGGGGTGCAACCCGGCCTACCAAAATGTCATACACCGACGGGACAACGAGAACACGCGGGCGATCCGTCCCGTTGCAGCTGCGCAAGAGATGATCGACAAAAGTATCCTTCCACGTCGTCGGCGACAAAACGATGATATCTTTCACCTGCACCTCGCGCGCGATCCAATGCAAGTCCTCAGCCCTCCCTAACCACGGGATGCCCATCTCCTCCTGTCCGCTTCCCGTGCCGTTCACCCCCACAAGCCCGACGATCCGCAGCTGGGGGAAAGGACGTAGCGACGGCAGGCCGGCGAGGAACGTCCGCACTTCTTCCACAGTGCCGACGAGGAGAACCGCCAGGGGTCGGACCCGCCCGAGCCGTGAGGCGATCCAGAGCCGCATCCCGGCAACTCCAGCAGTGTTGAGGAGCCAAAACAGGACGAGCACCGAGCGAGGAAAGAACAGGTCGCCGCGGAAAAAATACCACGTCGTGGTCGCGAGCACCTGTACTCCCAACGCCGTGATCACACGTGTAACCACACGTCCCTGGTGCTGGATCGCGTGCAAATCGTAAAACCCGAAAAAGTACAGCAACCCGACTTGGGTCAGGGGGAGAAAAAAGACCGGGTGCGTCACTTCGCTGAAGCGCGACACCGGCAAGAGGTCCGTGGTCAGAGGCAGCGGGAACGACATCCGCAGCCAAAAAGCTGCCACGTACGCTACGACAACCCACAAGAGATCCGCCAGGACCAAACAGAGTAACGTCGCCTGATAGCTCAGGGTGCGTTGCCTCACTCTCCCTCTCCCTCACCGTACGCTTCTCGGAGCAGACTGCTCGAGCATCACCTGTTGCTCCACGTCTGCGGGCTGCCGGGTCGGGAAGCGTGCATACAGCCGCCGGCGGGAGAACAGGTAGCGGTGTTTCCAAAAATAGTAGAGAACGCCCCACGCATGTTTGCCGCTCACGCGAGAGAACAGCCAGCGCGTCACCCGCCGCTCGCGATGGACCACCACACTCTGCGGCTGATAGACCACCAACCAGCCCGCTAGTTGCAGACGCAAACAGAGATCCACATCCTCAGGACCATAAAAAATCCGTTCATCCAAGAGTCCGACTTGCGCCAATGCCTGGCGCCTGATGGCCTGGCAGGCGCCGATGACGTAATCGACCGCGCGGGGCGTTTGATGGTCCCACTCCATCATTTCCGTTGTCCGCCGCCAGTTGCGCGCAGAAGGGAAGGGCAACCGTCGTGCCACCTTATCGGTCAAAGTGGGAAAGAGACGACAGGAGAAATGCAGGCGTCCCTCGAGATCGACGAGTTTCGGGCCACACAATCCTACTTGCGGATGGGTCTCCAAGTACTCGATCAGGACGTCCAGTGCGCCTGGCTGAACGATCGTATCGTCATCGAGCAGGATAATGTACTCCCCTTGGGAGACGACAATCCCCTGATTGCGCGCCCGGGCGACTCCCAGGTTTCTCCGGTTGATCACGAGCCGCATCCAGGGAAACTCGCGGCGGAAGATCGCCGGGGTCGGGTCGCGCGAGCCGTTGTCGATTACGATCACTTCGTGTGTGAAGCGTGCCAGTCCCTGCGGCAGGGACGACAGGCACGCCCGAATCACATCGAGAGAGTTCCAGGTCAAAATGATGATCGACACCTTGATCATCGTTCCGCCGCCAGCCACTCCTTGGTCGAGGGAAAAGGACGGTAAAGGGCATAAAAATCTCTGCGCAGCAGGGCGCGCCACGCCACTACCCTGGCGAGCAGGCGCACCCCCAAGGCAAGCAGGACCAGGGGGTATTCACGGATGCGAATGCCGCGCCAGAGGTGGTCCCAGCGATACTGCGCGATCGGTCCGTTGGCGAGCAAGGCTGCGTGTGCACGACGAATCTGTAGTTTCCCACCCTCCGTGCGCACGCGCTCGGCAAAATAATCGCGCCAGGTTGCCGGTGGTAAAAAATAGACATGCGCACGCCACTCTTTGGCAACCCAACGCCTCCCCACCGCGACCGTCAACCAGGCGTCCTCCAACAACAGGTCCACCGGCATGTCTCCAGCAAAGGCAGTCTTTCTGATCGCGTACAAACGTCCGCCCGCGTTGCCGAAGTCGAAGCGATAGGGAATTGCACCCATGCGGCTCCACACCGTCGCATCGGCCGGCAGGATCGGGACTTCGCGCGCCGCGACCAAACGCAACTGCGGTTCCCGCTGGAGCCGGTCGAGCAGATGAGATACCGCATCGGCAGCGACGCGCACGTCTGCGTCACAGAAGAGCACCAGTTCCCCGGTGGCGCACCTCCAGAGTCGGTTCCACGCATGCGGTTTCCCCAGTTGCTCGGTCAGCAGCACGGTGCAGCGCTGCAACGGCGCCTTCTCTGCCGCCTCTTCCCCCTGACTTTCTCGCTCCTCTCGCATTCCCGTCTCCCCCGGCGGTAGGAGGGACGAAGACGTCCCCCTCTGGAGAGGGGCTGTTTCCCCCTCCTGTCCAGGATCCCACATCTCTTGCAGGGGAATTCCGTAGCGTCGACAAAAGGCTCGGACCGCCTCGAGAGGCCGACATGAGTGCGTGCGTCGCACACCGTTGAGACAAATCATCAACTCAACCGGTTCATGCAGGTGGTGACAGGCGGCACGCAGACTCTCTAACGTCTCTGCCAGCCCTGGCTCGTCCGCCCGACAGGGAATGGCAAGCGTGAGGGGCAGATTCATGAGCAGTTCTCCCTCAGGGCCGCATAGCGGGCGATCAACTCGCGGGCGTCCTCGGCGATACTTTTCACCGAAGGACAGTGCGCCGCCAGTCGCTGCACCAGCTCCGGCTCGGCGATGCAGCGCTGCAACTGACGTCGCAGATCCTCCACATCGCGCGGGGCAAAGAGGAGCCCGTTCACCCCGTCCTGCACCCACTCCTGCATGCCGCCGAACGCCGCAGTGATGACCGGCTTGCGGGCGAGAAACGCCTCGCGGATCACCAGCGGCGCATTTTCATACCAGATCGAGGGAACCACTACCACATCAACCTCGGTCAGGATGCGCCCTACTTCGTGGTTTTCGTAGGGCCCCATCAGCCGAATATGAGGAGAGGAACGCAAGAGCGCGAGAAAGCGACCGCGGTTCGGATAGGGCGCATAGTCCGCTTCCCTCCCGTAGATCCGCAGTTCGGCACCGGTGAGAGGTGCGAATGCCTCTACGAGCAGGTGCACCCCTTTCACGGCATCCACCATGCCAATATAGGCAAAAACGAGCGGCGGGCGTGGTACTTTTTGCTCGACCGCTGCTGTCGCATACTGTGGCAGGCCACATTCCCAAAAGAGAATTTTGTGCGGTGGAATACCAAAGGCGAGAAACTGCTGGCGCAAAAACTGCGACGGAGCCAAAAACAGCGTCACCTGCTGGCAGAGGTCACGGATATGGGCCATCCGCTGCTGGATCTGCTGTACAGCATAGCTCGGCGGGGGACGATGGGCTGTATACCGACCGTGCAGACGGCGCAGACCATCGCGCAGCCGTGTGCCCACGCGCAAAAAAGGTTTGAGCCGCCGATACACCGGCGCGAAGCCTCGATGCAGCAAATGGGCGAAGCAGCGCGCACACCCCTCATCGGTCTGGCCGGGACAGAGGGAGAGATCGGGCGTGAGGAATCGCCCGCGCTGGCAGATCAGCCAGTAGTCGTGAAGCGTCATGACCACCGGAATGTTCCGCCGCGTCGCCTCGTGAATACAGGTCGTGGACAGGTACATCAGGTGGTGAAAGTGGACGACGTCAGGAGCGAAAGCATCGAGCAACGCGCCAAAGGCCCCTGCCACGTCGGGATTGGCATAACTCCGAGGAAAACCGTCGAGGTCACGGAGGGTATTATTGATCCGCGTCACCGCCAGGCCATCCATCCACACTTCTTCCACCTCATACTCCTCTTTGTGCGGGTTCGCGACGCGGGCAAAGACCCGCACCTCGTGACCACAGCGCGCGAGCTCCCGCGACAGGTACCAAACGTACGTCTCGGTCCCCCCCACGCTGTCCGGTGGCAACCCTTGCACGACCTGCACGATACGCATGAGCGGCAGTACTACTACCACACCAGACCACAGCAGGATAGAACAGGCTGAGCATGGAAGGGAACAAACAAGAGGCGCGCCACACGTCGCGAATTCTCCAGACAGAGAAACAAAAAGACAACCCGGCAAAGCTTTTCTGGGATATGTCCACAACGGTGGTCTTCCTCAGGCGCGATCACCCTTCCCCTGGATTGCCGCCCGCCTCGCGAAGACTTCCAATAGCGTCAGCGGGGAAGTGCCACTGTTGTTGATCCACACCCGATGGTTCCCACCAGCGCTCTCGAGAGGATGTCAACCGAGAATCTGTATCCAAAACGACGCCCCGTGTGTCTCTACACCCTGCATTCTCGGATCCTCCCACAGAGGAGCCAGGATGCGCCTGAGCTCAGGATCGCTGCTGACAAAGGAATTGGGAAGAAGAATATCGAATTTCCTCCCCTCCGCTAACAGATATGCCGCAAGGACATACTGTTCAGAATAATACCAGTACTGCCATGCGATGGGATAATCGAAGAGGAGCAGCACATCGTGAAATTCCACCAGGACACCGGGTTTGAGTCTCGGGAGCACATCCAAAAACATAACCGTCGCATCGGAATTCATAAAAACCCGGTGAGAGTGATCGACAAACACAATATCGCCGGCCTCCAACTCGTCGAACACCTGCAGATCGACCTGTTCGAGCGGCTGCCTGAAAGCACGATCACAGATGGCATCAATTTCAGCACGCGGATGAGGATCGAAGGAGGTAATCTCTGTACGGAGACGATAGTCTTGGATAGCTTGGCGAGCAAACTTTGTAGAATTCCCGGAACCAATTTCGAAATACCGATGAGGATTATTGAGGCAAAGCAGCCCGTAGAGGGCGACGGCATCGAGTCCAGGCAACCAGCCATTAATCCACGCCGGTTTCGGAGAGCACGGATCGGTTTGTACCTTGGCAATCTGGGCAAGAGAGTCCTTGTATTGCAACAAGAGCGCCAAGAGGTGCTTATACGATTCCCTACGCCTGTCGATGAGTTCGTACAGTCGCGCGTGCGGGGGTTTCCCATATCCGTAACGCGGCTGGGGGTTGACGGGATAATCCACAAACAGCGGATAGATGTAGCTGGCAGGTTGTGAAGCGAGAGGATAATCAACCAGTGACGCGTACATCCTCTTCAAGAGAGCAAGAACGCGGTCTTTGAGCACCGGATGTTTTTTTATGCGCTGGAGCAAGATGCGACTCAACATATGCAAGCGGTTCGTTCACCCTCCACTTCTCGCTCAGATCCACCGTGCGCTGAACGGTCGAAGAGTTCCGCAATGCCCGAGAGCGTGCTCGGCACGCGACGACCACGCTCCAGCCTGACCTGGAAAACACAGGGGACCGGCCCAGCACCGAGAGAAAAACCAAGCACAGTCAGGCGTGCCGGGCGGCAGAGGCGGTGCCAGTCTCGTATTTACCCCCCGCTCTCTCGGTCTCCCCAGACTTCCGTTTGCACCGAGAGCAGCTGGACATAGGCGTTGTTATTCCAGAAGTAACCGCCCTCTTGCTGGGCGAAACCGACGGCTCGACACATCGCCTGCAGCGCCTCGACTGTCGGGAGCCACCACCAAGGCGCATAATCGTCCGGCCGCCAGGTCGTCACCTCGCGGGTCACCCCGAGAGCTCCATCCCCGACAAACCGGGACCAATACGCGTGTAATATCGCCCGCTCTTGCGACCGCAAGGCGGGGATAAACAGCGCTGCCGCAGCAGGAAGACGGAGTTCGCCGTGCTCGTTGCGCACACACGGAGCAGTTACCACGGAGGTCAACACGAGGAACTCCCGCGTCATTTTGCGCAGCGCCTGCAGAAACCGCAGAGGATCTGGCATATGGTAGAGGAGGCCCGAGCAGTGGACCACGTCGAACTGAGGACAGGAAGCGGTTTCGGCCAATCGCAGCACATCGTCGCTGATACACCACACCGCGGGGAGTTGCAACGCTTGCCTGCGGCTCTCGAACAGATGCCAGAGCTCCTGTCCGAGTGGAGTAATATCGATCATGGCGAGTGCACTGGCTCCGTAGGCATGAGCCACCGACACCTTTTCGTTGACCGCTCCCCACAGTCCCCCGACGTCCGCGAACGACTTCCCTCGTACGACCCTGCCGATGTACTCGTCGCGAAGGTCTCTCACGCCACTCCTCCTGGCAGCAATGCCCGCTTCAGTCTATTTTTCAGCGGCAAGAGCCACCTCATGTCCCGCTCCAGCCCTGCGCGGTAATACGGCAACAGCCAGCGCCGCAGCGTAAAGTAGATGAGTGCCCGCCACCGGACGTGCGCGATGCCGAGCTCCTGCAGCGGGCGTAGTCCTTCCCGCTGCTGCCGTTCCTGCCAGAGCCAATCTGCAAGGGCCGCAAGGCGCATATACTCCACTGCTTGCGTGGCACAGATCCGCCCCACACCCAGGCTGGGGATGAAACGCGGCTGTGTCGCTCGCAGCGTGAGGCTTTCCTGCAACAGCACGGCCATACGGTCTCCCATCTGCTCGAGCCGAAAATGTGCTTCCACTCGCCTCCGGCCGGCTTGTCCCATCTGCTGGCGCTGCTGCGGGTTGCGCAGCAGGGTCGCCAGCACCTCCGCGTATCGGGCCGCCTCGGTCATTTCATCGCTGCGCGGTATCAAGATACCGCACTCCGGCGTCACCAACTCCCGCTGGCCGCCGACGTCTGCCCCGACTACCGGCAAGCCGCACGCCATCGCTTCGTACATCGATAACGCAATGCCCTCCCACAGGGAGGGCAAGAAAAAAACGTCCGCAGCGTTCATCAGCGCCCGTATACGTTCGTTCGATACCGCTCCGAGCAGACGCACCCAGGGGCTGAGGCCGCGTTTTTTCACCGCGCGATCGAGCCAATCCAGATCCGGCCCATCGCCTGCGACGAGTGCGACGAAAGACACCGCGCGCTGGCGGAGCTGCGCCATGGTCTCGACAAAAACCCGCGGCTGCTTCTGCGCACACATGCGGCCCACATACAATACCGCCGGCGTCCCCTCATCTACGCCGAGTTCCCGACGGACGGCATCGCGACGCTCCGGATCAGGACACCACTGTTGGGAATCGATATTGGTGAAACAGACCTGAATGCGATCGGGCTGGGCTCCGCGCGCGACCATCCATGCTTTCAAGTGGGCCGAAGAAACGACATTGAGGTCCAACAACTCCTGGTACTCGACGGCCATGCGCGGGTACCCACCGCTCTTCCAGTACTCTTCCTCCATGTGGCAATAGTCGAGAAACGCAACGTGCGGGCAGTAAGCGCGGAGATACGGAAGCAGGAGGTAGGACAACTCACTGTTCGAAATCAGCACAGCGTCTATCTGTCTCGACTGGATCACATAGCGGAGAAAGCGCGGATAATCGACGAGGCGGAGGAAGTGGGGCAAGATGAACACGTCGGGGGTGTAGCGCGCGAACTGCGGCAGCCAGCGCATGTCGCCCTGCTTGGTGGCGACCACACTGACCTCCCACTCGCGCTGGCGCAATTGTCTCAGCACATCGAGATTAAATTTGTCCGCCCCTCCACACGCCAGCCACGGGACGAGCAACAGGAGCCGCCGCTGCTGCTTGGCCAGGCGGTTCTCCCAGGGCACGTCATGGGGTACAGTCTCCAAAGGGTGTTGGGGCCGAACCGCGATCCGAGGAAATCCTCCCTTCCACAGCCCGGGATATCGCTGGCGCAGCCGTGCATGAAAAGCTCGCTGCCGGTCGGCATTATCCCAGGTCGCCCAGCGATCAGTGTGGGTGGTACGGCGCCGATACCAATCCAGATATTCAGGCAGTGTGGCTCCCCAAAACCCATGCGCGGCGCAGCGCAACCAGAAATCCCAATCCTCCAGCCCTTCTCGAATCGTCTCATCGTACCCTCCGACCGTGGCGTGCACGGTCTTGCGAATCAAGCTCGTGACATCGACCACGTTGTACTCGAGGAACGCGCTGGCGTCTTGAAACCCTTTCTGCCACAAATACTCTTGGGCGCCAAAGCCCACAGAATACCCTTTGACGAACGCAAATTCAGGGTACGATTCGAGAAACCATAGCCACTTCTCTATCGCGGTCGGCTCCAGCAAGTTGTCGCTGTCCAGCTGCGCTACGTAAGGAGCACGAGCCTCTTGAAACCCCCGATTGCGTGCGGCACTCGGCCCACAGTTGGTTCCGAGATCGATGACCCGGATCCGTGGATCGCGGTGCCGATAGCTATCTAACACCGCCACTGCCACTGGGTCGGTCGAACCGTCATTCACGATGATCCATTCCCACTGCTGCAGCGATTGCTGCAGGACAGAGCGGGCAGTGTCATGAAAGACCGGCCCGGTGTTGTAAAAGGGCGTCACGATGGTCACACAGGGAGACGCAGTTGGATCGGCAGGGAGATAATCGAAGCGCGGGCGCTGTGCAGAAACCGGCGTGTTGGCATAGTCTGGCGAGGCGGGATCGATCATCTCTTCTCCACTCCTCCTTCCTCAAGCCCCAGGACGACAGATGACTTGAGAATACCGAGCCGCATCCCCAGGCGGGCCCAGAGGCTCTCCTGCCACGTCCGGTACCGGTCTTCCAGCCAGTGTTTGCTGTTCTCCAGCGTATGAATCACCGTTCGTTGCTCCTGGATGATCTTCTCCCGCTCCTCGGCGATCCGCTGCCAATTCATGCGCTGCTCCTCTAACCACGCCTTGCCCCGCTCCAGCTCTTCGGCCCGACGCTGTTGCTCCTCCGCAATCCCCTGCCAGATACGCCACTGCTCCTCTAACCACGCCTTGCCCCGCTCCAGCTCGGCGATCCAGGCGGTCTGCTCCTGGATGATCTTCTCCCGCTCCTCGGCGATCCGCTGCCAATTCATGCGCTGCTCCTCTAACCACGCCTTGCC
>JANWXO010000270.1 GCA_025057295.1 Candidatus Binatia bacterium
CGGAAGTCCTCGATCCCGGACCGGTAGGATTGATGGACCGTCAGGGTGTATCCCTCCCGCTCGATCCACGCCAGAGCACCAGCCGCCATATCCGCAGCAAAGCCGGTTTTCGCACTGAACAGTGCCACCCTCTTCGCCGAGGGATCGAGCGCCTTGACCATATCCAGAACGGCACAGAGGTACAGGGATGCCGGAGTGAGAATGCCGACGACCGAGGATAAATTGCACTCGAAAATCTCATCCGATGAGCCACTGTGATTCCACAGCACGTACCCGAAGGCATCCGCCATTTCGGCAGCAGCCAATGTCAGCCCACTGCCGTAGGGTCCGATCAAAAGGTCCACTCGCTCCTGGCGGATCAACTTTTCAATCAGGCTACGGATTTTGCTCTCGTCGCTTTCGTCGTCCTCGACTACCAACGACACCGGCAGTCGTCCCCCCGCGCTTGCGAGCATGATTCCACCAGCGGCGTTGACGTCGCGCACGTAACACTCCAGCCCCTCGAGGGCCTGCCGTCCGAGCAAGGCGTAACGACCGCTGAGGGAAATCGCCATCCCCATCCGAAGCACTCGCTCGCTCATACACATCCCCCTGACAGCCACAGGGCTGCTAACGGCTAATACTTGGCAATCACTTCGCGGCTGAACTCCTCGATCATCTCCCGCCCGCGGGTGACGACCTGAATGGCGACCTGCTTGAGCCCTACCGCCTCCAGCGCCTTCAGGCGCGCAATAATCTCCTCGCCCGTCCCTGTCAAGCTGAAACCGCGGACTAATACCTCATCGACGTACCGTTCCTCGCCGGGCTTGAGATAAATCAAGTGGCCCTCGTGTACCTTTAGGTAGCGACGATCCACTGGGGTCTGCAAATGAGCAATATACTCGGTGTGGTAACGGCCATACAGCTCCTTGAGGGACGCTGGCAGGTCGGCCGCGACGGCGGACTGTTCCCACAAGGCGTGCAGCGCAACAACGACAAAGGGTCCGATACGCTCGATCACCCGAGGTGAGGTCGCTGATTCCCCCGGCTGTAAGACACAGGCGGTGGAGAGCACGACGGTCGGAAAATTTTGCAGCTTCCGTCCGCTCTTGGCCGCCCCCTGCTCCACGAGCGCTAAATTTCTCTGAAAACTGTGCGGGTCAGAAAGGGTCGTAATCCAGCCGTCGGCCAGTTCGCCGGTTAGCTCCAAAGCTTTGGGTCCATTGGCGGCAAAATAGATCGGAATGGGATCTTTGAGGTTGATATAGCCGTGGTCCGGGTGGAGGAACTTGATCCAGCGCTCGTGGGCACCCTCGCGGTAGAGGACCTCTTCTCCGCGCAAGAGTGCACGGCACTGCTGGATGTATTCGCGTACAACGCGTAACGAGACCGGCGGCAGGCCCATGGTGTTGCGCCCGGTGAATCCCGTGCCGAGACCGAGAATCACTCGCCCAGGGGCAAGCAGGTTGATCGTCGCGATCGAGTGTGCCGTAACGGGCGCAATGCGATTGCTGGGAATAGCCACGCCGGTGGCCAGAGTCATTTTTTTCGTATGCTCTGCCGCCAGTGCCAGGCAGGCATATACATCGCTGTAGAGCATCTGCGAGTCGTAAAACCAGGCGTGCGTGAACCCATGATCCTCGGCAATCACGAGATCTTTCCAGGCATCTGGACGGGCTGGATAGGCAATACCGAACTCCATGGATTTTTCCTCCTTTCACCTCACCGTCCACTGCGTGGGGAGTGGGCAGCAGCCAAGTATCCGGTCACGATCCACCCGCAGCGTGCAACGGTGACGTCCCTGTTTCTTGGGCGCCGGCTTCCTTGAGCAACCGTACGATCTCTGTATGGCCATTCTTTTCGGCCCAGTGGAGGGCAGTGGACCCATAGTTGTCTTGCGCATGAACATCGGCCCCGCGCTCCAGCAGCAGCTGCACGGTATCGGTGTACCCCTGTCGCGCCGCCACAATCAGCGCCGTGTGGCCGAACACCTCATTCTTGGCATTGATGTCCACCTGTTGATCGAGCAACGCTCGCACCGTCTCCGTATCCCCCATCCCGGCCGCCTCGATCAAGCGAGCAGTAGGTGGTCCAGGAGCAAAGGCTGGGGGCAGCGGAGGCGTTGCCCGATACCGCAGCAGCGTAATCCCCACGAGCAACAGAATACCGGCGCCTATCCACTTCCAATCCATCGGTGCCCTCTCCGAGGTGGTCTTTTCTCTCTCCGCACTCTTTCGCAGCGTCTTAGAGCATCTGGTTCTTTCGCCTGCCGCGAAGCAGGATCGCCTGCGTTCATCAGCCTCGCATACTCCAGCGTCCCGCGCACCGCAACTCCCCTCAGGCTATGCTCAGGGTTGCCGATAGCTAATGCGATAGATCGCCCCAGCCTCATCGTCAGAGACTAACAATGCTCCGTCGGGCATCACCAACACATCTACCGGACGTCCCCACGCTTCGCCATCCTGCAACCAGCCTTCGGCAAAGACTTCGTAGCTCACCGCACGGTTGTTCTCCAGCCGTACCAGCATCACGCGATAACCGATCGGCACGCGGCGATTCCACGAGCCATGCTCGGCGATAAAAATGTGTCCTCGATATGCAGCGGGAAACATCGCCCCGGTATAAAAGCGCATTCCCAGCGCCGCCACATGAGGACCGAGTTCTCGTGCCGGAGGGGTAAACTCTTTACACCCCCTTGCTCTGCCGAACTCTGGATCGGGAATGGCGGTTCCGTGACAGTAAGGAAACCCAAAATGTAGCCCTGCCTGCGGGGCGACGTTGAGTTCGTCCGGGGGCACATCTTCACCGAGCCAGTCGCGACCGTTGTCCGTAAACCAGAGGGCGCGGGTCTCCGGATGCCAATCAAACCCGACCGTATTGCGCACGCCGTGAGCAAAGACCGTCAGCTCCGTGCCATCCGGCCGCATGCGCAGAATCGCAGCGTACCGCTCATCTTGTTGGACGCACACATTACAGGGCGCTCCCACCGGCACGTAGAGGTAATCGTCCGGACCGAAACGAATGAACTTCCAGCCGTGCCAGCGATCGCGGGGTAACCCGTCATACACCACCACCGGTCGCGGCGGGTCGTGCAGATGCTCCTCGATCTCATCGAAGCGCAAGATCCGACTGACCTCGGCGACATAGAGGGCACCGTCGCGGAAAGCTACACCATTCGGCATGCGTAAACCGCTCGCGATCGTCAGAACATCGTCAGCGATCTGGTCACCATCGCGATCGACGACCGCGTATACCTTCCCTTCAGTCCGCGTCCCGACAAACAGCGTCCCACGTATCCCCAACGCCATAGAGCGGGCGTCGGGTACCTGCGCGGCATAGAGCCGAATCGTAAACCCTGGCGGCAAGACAATCTTGTCAAGCGGGAGAGCTCGTTCGGCACACGCCTGACCGCTCCAGAGCAAACCTGCCAGGGCGCACAGGCAGTGAAATACCGAGCCTCCTGGCGCGCGCAGCCGCCACCCGTGGAGATTCATCACCATAGAGCGGCTCCTTGCTTGCATATTGTCCATTAGGAGAAAAACACCATTGCTGAAGGCAGGCAAAAGAACAAGAGCTGCCCCCAGTGAGGCACGCGAGTGCCCGATCGGGCGCGGGAGCACGACGCTCTTGCACTGTAACATCGTGGAGTCAGCCACCCGTGCGCGGTCCCTTTTCTCCTGTAAAGTCGCCCGTTTGTCGTATGTGGGTGCAGACCATGTCGCAACCACGCATATGCGCGTGTAGACTCCTCACCTGTGGCCCTTCTTTTGCTCGCAGGGATGCTGCGACCCATGGGCAGGAAAAGAGCGAGATACTCTTCTTCTCCCCCCATTCACCAGTTGTTCCTCCTCAACGTGTGTCTGCAGCTCTTCGACGGGCTTGCTACCTACCACGGCTTACAACTGGGGTGGCAAGAGGGCAATCCGCTCCTGCACAGTTTTATGATGCGCTGGGGGGTAGAGTGGACGCTGCTCGTCTTTAAAGGCAAAGCCTGTCTCTTGCTCCTGCTGCTCCACCGTGTCAAGAGAGAAGAACTCGCCATTGTAGCACTCGCCGTGGCGGCAGGGTGTTATTTCTTTTTTTCCTTCCTTCCTTGGCTGTCCTGTCTCGTGTTCCTGACCCCGCCAGCCTCCTAAACCCTTCTCTCCGCAGAGTCACGCGATAACCGCAGTCCCTCT